>NZ_JBRRES010000013.1:0-96020 GCF_056760395.1 Stenotrophomonas sp. STEN009
CCCCCCCCCCCCCCCCCCCCCCCCCCCCCCCCCCCCCCCCCCCCCCCCCCCCCCCCCCCCCCCCCCCCCCCCCCCCCCCCCCCCCCCCCCCCCCCCCCCCCCCCCCCCCGCGGCTTGGGTTCGGTCCCATGCGATGGGCGCAAAAAAAAACCCCGCCGGAGCGGGGTTCTCAACGCACTGTCGAGTGGATCACTCGGCCGGCGTGATGTTCGAAGCCTGGGCACCCTTCGGGCCCTGGGTCACGTCATAGGTGACACGCTGGCCTTCCTGCAGGCTGCGGAAGCCCTTGGAGTTGATGGCGGAGAAGTGCGCGAACACGTCGGCGCTGCCATCCTCCGGCGAGATGAAGCCAAATCCCTTGGCGTCGTTGAACCACTTGACGGTACCGTTCGGCATGGTGATGCGAGACCTTATGCAATGAATGGGTGGTGTACGCTGAACCCGCGTACCGGCTGAGTATGCAAAGCTTGCTCGGCGAAGACAATCACCCCCGTGCCAATTCGCCGATCAGTTCCGGAAGTCCATTGCTCGCCGCCTGCACATTGGCCAGCACTTCGGCCATCGTGATCTCCTCGCCATCACCACAGCCCGCGGCCCAGTTCGCCACGATCGCCAGGCACGCGTAATCCAGTCCCAACTCCCGCGCCAGCGCGGCTTCGGGCATTCCGGTCATGCCCACCAGATCGCAGCCATCGCGCCGCATGCGGGCGATTTCCGCGATGGTTTCCAGCCTCGGCCCCTGCGTCGCACCGTAGCAGCCACCGTCATGGACCGTGACACCCGTCACTTTGGCCGCGGCCAGAATCTTGCTCCGCAGCATCGGCGTGTACGGGTGGCCGAAGTCCACATGCAGCACTTCGGTACCCTCTTCTTCACAGATCGTGCTGATCCGGCCCCAGGTGTAGTCGATGATCTGGTCCGGGCAGGCCAGCACGCGCGGCCCGACCTGCTCGGTGATGCCCCCGACGGTGTTCAGCGCCAGCACGCGCTGGGCGCCGATCTGCTGCAGCGCAGCCAGATTGGCGCGGTAGTTGATCTTGTGCGGCGGCAGCGAGTGGCCCTCGCCATGGCGCGCAAGGAACGCCACGCGGTTGCCCAGCAGCGTGCCCACGCGCACCGGGCCGGAGGGACGGCCGAAGCGGGTCTCGACCTCGTGGGTCTGCACATCGTCGAGCTTGGCCAGGTTGTAGACACCGGTACCGCCGATCACGGCCAGGGCGATCTGTTGCATCGAAAGCACTCCAGAGAAAGACGAACGCCGGCACCCGAGGATGCCGGCGGCGGCAAAGGACGGCCGCGGACGGCCGTGCCTGTTATTCCTTCATCGCGTAGATGGCCGGCACGCAGCGCAGGGTCTCGTTGACGTCCATGCCGAAACCGAACACGTAGCGGTCGGGCAGTTCGATACCGGCGTAGTCAGCCGTCACATCCGGCAGCCCGCGATCGTGCTTCTTCACCGTCATCGCCGCGATGCGCACGTCGGTCGCGCCCTGTTCCAGGCACCAGGTGCGCACGCCCTGCAGGGTGTAGCCCTCATCGAGGATGTCATCGACCAGCAGCACACGGCGGCCGAACAGCGCGGTGGCCGGCTTGTGCTTCCACACCAGGTCGCCGCCGGTGGTTTCACCGCGATAGCGGGTGGCGTGCAGGTAATCGAACTGCACGTCCTGGCCGCGCGCACCCAGCTCCAGCGCCAGCTGGCCGGCGAACGGCAGCGCACCGTGCATGATCGACAGGAACAGTGGCACCTCGCCCTTGTAATCGCGCGCGATGGCGTCGGCGATACCGGCGATGGCCTTGTCGATGGTGGGGCGGTCAACCAGCAGGTCGGCCTGGGCCAGGGCCTGGGAAATGGTGAGGTTCGGCATCAGACGGTTCTTCCAAGGGTTTCAAGCAGACGGGATTGAGTGTCGCCATGGCGGGCATCGGCCAGCAGGCCATCCCAGCCAAGCGCGCCGCGGCCGAGCAGGCCAAGCAGCGCAGCGGTATTGAGGGAGCGTCCCTGCACCGCGTGCAGGGCTTCATCGACCAGCTCCGGATGGCAGACCAGCACGACGTCGCAGCCCGCATCCAGGTGCGCGTGCACGCGTGCCGCAACGCCACCGGCATGGTGCGAAGCGGCCATGCCGATGTCGTCGGAGAACACCACGCCGCGGAAGCCCAGCTCGCCACGCAGCACCTCCTGGATCCAGCGCGGCGAATAGCCGGCCGGTTCCGGCGCCACCTGCGGGTAGATCACGTGCGCCATCATCACGGCGTCGGCACCGGCGGCAACACCGGCCCGGAACGGCACCAGGTCCTGCGCGCGCAGTTCGTCCAGCGTCCGCGGATCGACCGCGGTATCGACATGGGTGTCTTCCAGCACGGTGCCATGGCCGGGAAAATGCTTGAGGGTGGCCGCCATGCCGGCCGCGTGCATGCCGCGTACGTAGGCCTCGGTGAACGCAGCCACGACCTGCGGGTCTTCACTGAAAGCGCGGTTGCCGATCGCAAGGTTGCCACGGCCCAGGTCGACCACCGGGGCAAAGCTCAGGTCCACGCCACTGGCGCGCACTTCGCTGGCCATCAGCCAGGCGTGCTGCTCGGCCAGCGCCAACGCGGCGCCGGGATCCTTCGCATAGCCGGCACCGATCTCCTGCAGCGGCGGCAGATCGCTGTAGCCCTTGCGGAAACGCTGCACGCGACCGCCTTCCTGGTCGACGCAGATCAGCTGCGGGCGCGGCGCGGCCTCGCGGATCGCGGCGCTGAGCTCGCTCACCTGCTGGCGGGAGGCGAAGTTGCGCGTGAACAGCACCACCCCGGCAACGGCATCGTGCTGCAGCCAGTCGCGTTCCTGGGGGGTCAGTTCAGTGCCGGCAACGCCGATCAGCAGCATGGTCGTTCTCCACAACGGGCGCCCGCATGGCGCAGTGCCGCATTGTCGCAGAACCGGCCGTTGGACGCAGGTGGGGGCGTCCATCGCGCGCCCCCTCGAAGGATCAGACCCTGCAGCCGTCCGCGCCACAGGCGTCGTCGCCACTGCGCCCGGTTGCCGTGCCCTGCTCCGCCGCGATCTGCCGCAGCGCCTGGGCGAAGGCTTCCGGAGGCTGGGCGCCGGAGATCGCCCAGCGGCCGTCGATGACGAAGGTCGGCACCGAGGAAACACCCAGCGCACGGGCCTGGTCCAGTCCCGCTTCGACCTCGGCCAGGCCGCGTGAGGAGGCCAGCATCTGGGCGATCTCTGCCGCATCCAGTCCGCCTGCCACACCGGCCCGGGTCAGCACCTCTGTGTCCGCCAGATTCTGGCCGTGCTCGAAATGGGCGCGGAACAGCGCCTCTCCGACCGCGTCCTGCACACCGTGCTGGCCGGCCAGCCACAGCAGCCGGTGCGCTGGCAGGGTGGTCACCCGCACCTGGCCCTGGCTGAAGTCCATGGGCAGGCCTTCGCCACGGGCGGTGGCCTGGGTCTGGCCGAGAATCTGCTCTGTGCGCTCGACACCGCCAAACTTGCGCGCATACGCCTCGCGCAGCGGCACCGGCGTGGTGCCCGCATCCGGGTCCAGCTGGAACGGCTGCCAGTGGATGTCGAGTGCTGGGGCATCGGCCCCCAGCAACTGCACCCCCTGCTGGAAACGGTGCTTGCCGATCCAGCACCAGGGACAGACCACGTCGGAGTAGATGTCGATTCTCATCCCACCGACATGGGGTCCGGGCGCCCCGAAAAAAGGGGGAACGCCCCTTTCACCAGCGTGAATAGGGATGACTGGCCAGTGCGACGTTGTAGTAGCGCGGGTCGTCGGTGACCTCCGCGCCGGCCCAGTCCGGCAGGGCGATGGCCTGCCCGGCGCTTTCCAGCTCGACTTCGGCCACCACCAGGCCGGCGTTGTCGCCCAGGAACTCATCCACTTCCCAGGTCAGGCCGGCATGCTCGACCAGGTGGCGACGCTTGTCGATCAGGCCCCCCACGCACAGCGCCAGCAGCGCGCGCGCATCCTCCACCGGAATCGGGTAATCAAACTCCTGGCGGGTATGGCCGATCGTGCGCGACTTCAGGTTCAGCGCGGCGTGCTCACCTTCGATGCGCACCCGCACGGACGCGTTCTGGCGGCCGCTGTCGAGCGCGCCCAGATCGTTGATGTAGCCCTGCGCCATCGGAATCACCCGGTGTGCGGCCGCACGCCAGCCGTCGCTGCTGACGAGGAATTTGCGTTCGATCTCGATGCCCATCGCGCCATTATGCGCGATGGGCATGACAGCGGGTCAGCGCTTTTCGAACACCGCGATGCTTTCCACGTGCGCGGTGTGCGGGAACATGTCCATGGCGCCGGCACTGACCAGGCTGAAGCCCTGCTCGTTCACCAGATAACCCGCGTCCCGGGCCAGCGATCCCGGATGGCAGCTGACGTACACGATGCGCTTGAACTGCTTCAACGGCAGCTGCTGCAGCACCTCGATCGCGCCCGAGCGCGGCGGGTCCAGCAACAGCTTGTCGAAGCCCTGGCGCATCCACGGCGTGGCGCGCTGGTCCTGGGTCAGGTCGGCGCTGTAGAACTGGGCGTTGCCCAGCCCGTTGCGCTCGGCGTTCTCACGTGCGCGGGCAACGAGGCCCGCGTCGCCTTCCACGCCCACCACCTCGCGCACGCGGCGCGCCAGCGGCAGGGTGAAGTTGCCCAGCCCGCAGAACAGGTCCAGCACGCGCTCGTCCTCACCCGGCTCCAGCAGATCCAGGGTGTGAGCGATCATCTTCTCGTTGAGCTTGGCATTGACCTGGATGAAATCCAGTGGCCGGAATGCCAGGTCGACATCCCACGGCGCCAGCCGGAACGACAGCGGCACGCCCTGCCCGTCCAGCGGATGGACGGTGTCCACGCCACCGGGTTGCAGGTAGATGGCGAATCCGTGCTGCTGGCCGAAGCTGGCCCATGCGGCGCGGTCGGCATCACTGAGCGGCTGCAGATGACGCACGGTCAGCGCGATGGCCTGGTCACCGCCGATGAACTCGATCTGCGGGATGTCGCGCTTGCCGTCGAGCGACTCGATGAAGGTCGACAGCGCCTGCACCTTGGTGCCCACTTCGGGGATCACGGTCAGGCACTGGCTGAGATCGGCGACGAAGCGCGGGTCCTGTTCACGGAAGCCGACCAGGGTCTTGTCCTTCTTCTCGACGCGGCGCACCGAGAAGCGCCCCTTGCGGCGGTAACCCCAGCTGTCGCCGACCAGCGGTGGCAGCACGCGGCCCGGCTTCACGTGACCGATGCGTTCCAGGTTGTCCATCAGCACGCGCTGCTTGGCAACGATCTGCTGGTCTTCATCCAGGTGCTGCAGCACGCAGCCGGCGCAGGTGCCGAAATGCGGGCACTTCGGCGTCACCCGCTGTGGCGAGGCCTGCAGCACTTCCACGGTGCGTGCTTCGTCGAAATGGCGGCTGCGGGCGGTCTGTTCAGCCATGACCACCTCGCCCGGCAGAGCGCCGCTGATGAAGGTGACCTTGCCACCTTCGCCTTCACGGCGGGCGACGCCGCGACCATCATGGCTGAGGTCGAGGATCTCGGTCTGGAACGGGGTACGGTCGATGCGGGAGCGGGATCGGGCCACGTGGCAACAGGCTGCGGGCGAAAATGGGCGCGTATTGTCGCAGATCCTGACCGGCGGGGCCTGCCGCCGCTTGCGCCAGCCGCCGCCGTGCTTGATGATGTCAGCCAGCTGACATGGAGGCAGCCCCTGATGCAGATGACCCCGCGGGCCGGTCGGCCCCGCTTCCTGCTTGTCGAGGACGACATCATCAGCCGCGGGTTTTTCAAGGCGGCGTTGGAAACCCTGCCGGCGGACGTCGATACCGCGGACTCCCTTGCCAGTGCCCTGGCAAGCGCCGAGCCCGGGGCCCACGACCTGTGGCTGATCGACGTCAACCTGCCTGACGGCAATGGCGCGCAGCTGCTGCGCGAACTGCGCCGTTCGCATCCGGACACGCCTGCGCTGGCGCATACCGCCGACGGCGACACGTCCATCCATGCGCGCCTGCGTGAGGCCGGTTTCAGCGACACCCTGGTCAAGCCGCTCGGCCGCGACCAGTTGCTGAAGGCGGTCCGCCGCGCCCTGGTCAACTCGCCGGCCGGCATCGCCGTCGCTCCGGCCCCCGCTGCGATCGAGCTGAACGGGCAGGACTGGGACGAGACCGCCGCTCTGGCCGCTCTCAATGGCCAGCGCAACCACCTGATCGCCCTGCGCGAGCTGTTCCTCGCGGAACTGCCGGGCGTCCGCGATGCGGTGGAGCAGGCCGTGGACCAGCATGACGAACGCCAGCTGCGCAGCCAGCTGCACCGGCTGCAGGCAAGCTGCGGCTTCGTCGGTGCCGCACGGCTGGGCCGCGCGGTGCGCCAGCTGCACCACATGCCGGAGTCGGACCTGGCACAAGCGGGCTTCCGCGCCGCGGTAGCGGCACTGCTGCACTGAGGGTTGCCCGGCACGGATGCGCCCTGCCCCGTCGGATATCGAAATCAATCCGGGGTCAGATCCCTTTCCCTGCGGAAGACGGATCTGCCCCCCGCCCGCCTACCGCCGGGGGGCCAACTGCTCCAGCAGCTCCCAGGACTTCAGCCCCCGTGGCCCCAGGTGGTGCGCCAGCACCCGCCGCATGGGCAGCCGCAGGCTCGCCAGATCAGCAGGCCCCGGCTCCTCGTCGGCCGCCAGCGCCAACAGCGCCGAACCGGTGGCCGCCGCACTGCGCTCTCCACCGCGCTCGCTGAGCAGCCGTTGCGGCCCTTCCTGCGGATCCAGCGCATAACGCGCTGCCGGATCGATCGGCTGACCATCGCTGGCGCTTTCCAGATCGAAACCGAGCCCCAGTGCGGCAAGCAGCTCGCGCTCGAAGCGGCGCAGCGTCCAGGCCAGTCCGGCGCCCACTGCCAGCCGCGCGCGTGCCTCGCCGTACGCCAGGTACACCTCCGGCAACGGATCCTGGCGTGGCGCCAGCCGCAGCGTCAGTTCACTCAGGTAGAAGCCGGCCAGCATGGCCTGGCCGACCAGCCGCGGCGCCGCGTCCAGCGCTTCGGCGGCACGCAGCTGCGCCAGTTCGCCGCGCTGCTGTGCGCTGAAGCGGATCCACTGCAGCGGCTGCAGGGCCGCGCGCAACACCTGGCCCTTGGCCGTGGACACGCCGCGCGCAAGCAGGCCGATCCGGCCATGTTCCGCGCTCAGCACCTCCACCAGCAGGCTGGTTTCGCGATAGGCCCGTGCATGCAGCACGAACCCCGTGTCGTCCTCGATGATCACCGAAGCGATCGCCGTGGCTTACTCGTAACCGAAGGCCTTCAGCGCGGCCTCGTCGTCGGACCAGCCTTCACGTACGCGCACCCAGGTTTCCAGGAACACCTTGGCACCGAACAGACGCTCCATCTGCAGGCGCGACTTGGCCCCGATCTCCTTCAGGCGCGCGCCCCCCTTGCCGATCACGATGGCCTTCTGGCCTTCCCGCTCGACCCAGATCACCGCGCCGATGCGCAGAAGATTGCCATCCTCGGTGAAGCGCTCGATCTCCACGGTGGTGGCATAGGGCAGCTCCTCGCCAAGCTGGCGCATCAGCTGCTCACGTACCAGTTCACCGGCAAGGAAACGTTGGCTGCGGTCGGTGATCTCGTCCTCGCCGAACATCGGCGGGGCTTCCGGCAGCAGCTCCAGCACGTCACGCACCAGGGCGTCCAGGCCGTTGCGCTTCTGCGCCGAGATCGGATGCACGGCGGCGAAATCACGGCCGGCGGTCACCTCCTGCAGGAACGGCAGCAGCGCGCCCTTGTCCTTCAGGCGATCGATCTTGTTGACCACCAGCACCACCGGGATGCCGGCATCGCGCAGCACGTTGAAGGCCAGGCTGTCTTCGTCATCCCAGCGCCCGGCCTCGATCACCAGCAGGCCTGCATCCACGCCTTCCAGCGAGCCGCGCGCGGCGCGGTTCATCACCCGGTTCATCGCCCGCTTCTGCACCTTGTGCAGGCCCGGGGTATCGACCAGCACCAGCTGGCCTTCCGGATAGGTGGCGATGCCGAGCAGGCGGTGGCGGGTGGTCTGCGGCCGGTTGGAGACGATGCTGACCTTGGCCCCGACCAGGGCATTGGTCAGGGTCGACTTGCCGACGTTCGGGCGGCCGATGACGGCCACGCTGCCGCAATGATGGGAAGTTTGTTCGCTCACTTGGAATCCAGTTGTTCTAGGACGGCTGCAGCCGCCTGTTGTTCGGCAAGCCGCCGCGAGGCGCCTTCGCCCTCGGTGCTGGCGGCCGGGTCGACCACGTTGCAGCGTACCCGGAAATGTTTGGCGTGGTCGTCACCGGATTCTGACACCAGTTCGTACTGGGGCAACGCCTTCTGCCGGGCCTGCAGCCATTCCTGCAGGCGGGTCTTGGGGTCCTTCTCGGGGCGGCCGGTGGCCGGCAGCGCCTCCATCGAGGCCGTGAACCAGGGCAGCACCGTCTCCCGGCACGCGTCAAAACCGGCGTCCAGGTAGATCGCGGCCACCACCGCCTCCAGTGCATCGGCCAGGATCGAGTCGCGGCGGTGCCCGCCCGACTTCATCTCGCCCGCGCCCAGGATCAGCCGTTCGCCCAGCTGCAGGGTACGGGCGATCACTGCCAGCGCCCCTTCACGCACCAGCTCGGCGCGGGCGCGGGTCAGTGCGCCCTCGTCGGCCTTGGGCCAGCGCTGGTACAGCGCCTCGGCGACCATCATGTTGACGATGCTGTCGCCGAGGAATTCCAGGCGCTCGTTATGCGGCACGCCGGCACTGCGATGGGTCAGCGCCTGCTTGAGCAGCGCCGGGTCGCGGAAGGCATGGCCGATCAGGTCGCCACGTTGGATGAATTTACTGGGCACCGCTTCGGGTCAGGTCCTGGGAAGAATCGAATTTGCCAACCACATCGAGGTTGCCGATCAACGGGCGACGCACTTCGTAGTTGACCTTGAGGGTCCAGCCATTGTCGCGGCGATCGAACTTGACGTTGCCCGGCTTCACGTTGTCCGAGTAGTTGATGTACAGCCGCTTGAAGAACAGATCCTGGATCCGCGCTGGCTCCATGCTGGCCACGCCCGGCTGGCTGGCCAGGCTCTTCATCGCCGAGCGTACCGCGTAATACTCCTGGTACATCGGGAACAGCTTCATGCCGATGTAGATGAAGAAGCCAACCACGACCAGGACCACCAGAAACGAGGTCAGGGTGATGCCGCGCTGCGTGTTCATCGTCTTCATTGCGTTCTCCCCAGATACGCGTTGGATGTGAAAATACTCAGTTGATGCCCGAGCCGATCCGCGACGGCTCGAAACCGTCCTTGCAGAACCAGCCCTGGCAGTTCAGCCAGATCAGGAATGCCTTGCCCCGCAGGTTCTCTTCCGGCAGCAGCCCCCAGAAGCGTCCATCATCGCTGTTGTCACGGTTGTCGCCCATCACCAGGTACTTGCCGGCCGGCACCGTCCACTGGCCCTGGCCACGCGGATAGTCGGTCTCCAGCACGGTATGGGTGCGGCCCGGGAGATGCTCGACCAGCAGGTTGGCGCCCTCGCCCTGGCCCTTGTGGCCGGCGTAGATGCCCTTGTTGTCGTACTTCACCGGCTCGCCGTTCAGCACCAGGCTGTCGCCCTCGAACACCACGGTGTCACCCGGCACGCCGATCACGCGCTTGATGAAGTTCTCGCCCTTGGCCGGGTCGTTGTCGCCGTGGCCCGGGAAGTGGAACACCACCACATCGCCGCGCGCGGGATCACCCACCGGCACGAAGCGGGTATTGGTGATCGGCAGGCGCAGGCCATAGGCAAACTTGTTGACCAGGATGAAATCACCGATCAGCAGGTTCGGCATCATCGAGCTGGACGGGATCTTGTACGGCTCGGCGATGAAGCTGCGCACGACCAGCACGATCGCCAGCACCGGGAAGAATGCACGCGAGTAATCCACCAGCACCGGCTCGGTGTCGAGCAGGCCTGCACGCTGGGCGCGGCGCCTGGCGAAGTACAGCTTGTCCGCAAGCAGGATCAGGCCCGAGGCCAGGGTCAGCACGACCAGGAGGATCTCAAACAGTTTCATTCAGGGTCCTTTGCAACGTCACCGGACGACCGGCCCCGGAGGGCCGGTGCGCGCTTACTTGTTGTCCATCTGCAGCACGGCCAGGAACGCTTCCTGCGGGATTTCCACGCGGCCGACCTGCTTCATGCGCTTCTTGCCTTCCTTCTGCTTTTCCAGAAGCTTCTTCTTGCGCGAAACGTCGCCACCATAGCACTTGGCCAGCACGTTCTTGCGCATGGCCTTGACCGTGGTACGGGCGATGATCTGCGAGCCGACAGCCGCCTGGATCGCCACGTCGAACATCTGCCGCGGGATCAGGTCCTTCATCTTCTCGCACAGCTCGCGGCCGCGGCGGTCGGCATGGCTGCGGTGGACGATCAGCGACAGCGCATCGACCTTGTCGCCATTGATCAGCACGTCCACGCGCACGAACGGGCCGGCATCGAAGCGCACGAAGTGATAGTCCAGCGACGCGTAGCCGCGGCTGACCGACTTCAGCTTGTCGAAGAAGTCCAGCACCACTTCGGCCATCGGCAGCTCGTAGCTGATCTGCACCTGGCTGCCCAGGTAGTTGATGCCGATCTGGCTGCCGCGCTTTTCCTCGCACAGCTTGATGATGTTGCCGATGTACTCCTCGGGGGTGAGTACGTTGGCACGGATGATCGGCTCGCGGATCTCCTGGACCTGGTTCACCGCCGGCAGCTTGGCCGGGTTGTCCATGTTGATGATCGAGCCATCGGTCTTCAGGACCTCGTACACCACCGTCGGCGCGGTGCTGATCAGGTCCAGGTTGTATTCGCGCTCCAGCCGTTCCTGCACGATCTCCATGTGCAGCATGCCGAGGAAGCCGCAGCGGAAACCGAAGCCCATCGCCTCCGAGCTTTCCGGCTCGAAGCGCAGCGCGGCATCGTTCAGGCGCAGCTTGTCCAGCGCCTCGCGCAGGTCCGGATAGTCCTCGGCGTCGACCGGGAACAGGCCGGCGAACACGCGCGGCTGCATTTCCTGGAAGCCCGGCAGCGGCTTCGGTGCCGGATCACCGGCCAGGGTCAGGGTGTCGCCCACCGGCGCACCATGCACGTCCTTGATGCTGGCCGTGACCCAACCCACCTCACCCGCGCGCAGCGCCGGCAACACCTTGCGCTTGGGGGTGAACACGCCGACGTTGTCGACCTGGTGGTTGCGGCCGGTGGACATCACCTGCAGCTTGTCGCCGGCCTTGATCTCGCCCTGCATGACGCGCACCAGCGAGACCACGCCGAGGTAGTTGTCGAACCAGGAATCGATGATCAGCGCCTGCAGCTTGTCGGTATCGCGTGGCTGCGGCGGCGGAATGCGATGGACGATGGCCTCCAGCACGTCCTGCACGTTCAGGCCGGTCTTGGCGCTGACCGGCACGGCGTCGCTGGCGTCGATGCCGATCACGGCCTCGATCTCGGCCTTGGCGCGCTCGATGTCGGCCGTAGGCAGGTCGATCTTGTTGATCACCGGCACCACTTCCAGACCCTGCTCCACCGCGGTGTAGCAGTTCGCCACCGACTGCGCTTCCACGCCCTGGGCAGCATCGACCACCAGCAGCGCACCTTCACAGGCGGCCAGCGAGCGGCTGACTTCATACGAGAAATCGACGTGGCCCGGGGTGTCGATGAAGTTCAGATGATAGGTCTGCCCGTCCTTGGCCAGGTACGGCAGCGATACCGACTGCGCCTTGATGGTGATGCCACGCTCGCGCTCGATCGGGTTGGAGTCGAGTACCTGCGCTTCCATCTCGCGGGCCTGCAGGCCACCACAAAGCTGGATGATGCGGTCGGCCAGCGTGGACTTGCCGTGGTCGACGTGGGCGATGATGGAGAAGTTGCGGATGTTCCGCATCGAATCAGATGACATAGGTGGCGGCGGCGCGCGGCGTCGTCAGGGTAACGGTGGATTATCGCACGCCCGGGGCCCGGCCGCGAAAGGCGCCTCGCCGGGCCAGGGCCGGAACGACCGCAGCCCCCCCAGAGCGGGGCTTCGGGGGGGCAGCGGCTGCCGGAGCAGCCCCGGTCCTTACTCGCCGGCCTTGACCGCCACGAAGGCGCTGTTGCCGTTGCCGGTGCGGACCAGCAGCATCACCACATCGCCCTTCTTGTAGCTGGACAGCGCGCGGTTCAGCGACTCCACGCCGCTCACCTGGGTGCTGGCTACCTGCAGGATCACCATGCCCGGGGACAGGCCTGCATCCCGGGCGCCCTGCCCCTTGACGCCGGTGATGCGCACGCCCTCGCCCGATTCCAGGCCCAGCTGCTTGCGCTGCGGCGCGGTCAGATCGCTGACGTCCAGGCCCAGCAGGGCATTGGCACCACTCTGCGGAGCAGCATCGGCCCTGGCGGTGGCGGGGCTGCGGGCGCTGGCCTGGTCATCCTCGGCCAGCGCGGTCAGGGTGGCGCTCAGGTCGCGCGCCTTGCCGTCACGGATCACGCCCAGGGTGACCCGGCTGCCCGGGGCCATGGCGCCGATCAGCGGCGGCAGATCGGACCAGCTGTTGACCGGTGCGCCGTTCACGGTGCGGATCACATCCCCCACCTTCACACCGGCGCGGGCGGCCGCCGAATCCGGCACGATCTGGTTGACCAGCGCACCCCGGCTGTCCGGCAGGCCCATGGCCTGCGCCTTCAGGCCGTCGATCTCCTGCACCACCGCGCCCAGCTGGCCGCGGGTGACCCGGCCGGTCTTCTTGATCTGTTCGACCGCGCTCATCGCCAGGTCGATCGGAATCGCGAAGCTGATGCCCATGTAGCCACCGGATGCAGAGAAGATCTGCGAGTTGATGCCGACCACTTCGCCCCGGGTGTTCAGCAGCGGACCGCCGGAGTTGCCCTGGTTGATCGCCACGTCGGTCTGGATGAACGGCACGTAGCGCTGGTCCGGGCCGCCGGTGCTGCGGCCGAGGGCGCTGACCACGCCGGCGGTGACCGAGTGGTCAAGGCCGAACGGCGAGCCGATCGCGACAACCCACTGGCCCGGCTTCAGGCTGTTGGAATCGCCGACACGGACGGTCGGCAGGTTCCTGCCTTCGATCTTCAGCAGGGCGACGTCGTACTGCTGGTCGCTGCCCACCACCTTGGCGGTGAACTCACGGCGATCGCCCAGCTTGACCTTCACCTCGCTGGCGTCGGCAACCACGTGGTAGTTGGTCAGCACGTAGCCGTCGGGCGAAATGATGAAGCCCGACCCCATGCCGCGGCCCTTGATGCTGGGACCGCCGTCGGGGCCGCCCGGCCCCTGCCCCGGCATCGGGAAGTCCGGGCCGAAGAAGCGACGGAAGAACTCCGGCATGTCGTCGTCCCCCATGGGCCCACGCGCCTGGCGGTTGCTGCGGACGATGGTGGTGTCGACGTTGACCACGCCCGGGCCGACCTGCTCGACGAGGTTGGTGAAATCGGGCAGGCCGGTGACCAGCGGCTGCGCAGGAGCGCGCGGCGCGGCAGCGGCCGCGGCCGGCGCGGTCTGGGCAGCCGGGGACGGCGCCTGGGCACAGGCCACCAGCGGCAGGGTCAGGGCCAGCAGGCCGATGGCCTGCGTGCGGAATCGGGGAGTCATCGGACGGCAACCTCCGGATCGGATGGAAGGGAGAAGAAGGGCCCCGCGATCGGCGGGGCGTGGCGGCACCCGGCTCAGTCGCGCGGGCGGGGCGGCGGCGGCAGGTCGTCCTGCAGGCGCGGCTCGAAGGGGTAGAACGTGGCGCTGTCGGCATGCGCCGGGAAGCTGGCGTTGAGCGCGCCCCCCGCGGCCGGAGCCAGGCTGGAGCGCGGCCACGGCCGGGCCTGCAGGCCGGCCACCTCGCCGAACGGCAGGTTGCGGCTGGCACCGGCCGGCACGGTCGGCACCAAGGGCGCCTGGGCGGCGGCCACGGCCCGCTGCGTCCCGTCGTCACGCTGGGCCACCCGCGCAGCCTGCTGGCCGCGGGTAGCACTGGCGCTGGCGCGGCGTGCGTCCTGGCGACGGCTGGCGGCCAATGCGGCCGCCGGAACACTGGCCACCGCCACCACCGCCGGATCGACCGAGGCTTCGGTCACCGTCGCGGGCGATACCGGTGCCGGCGGCAGCTCGGCCTGGCTGGCCACCACCTGCGGTGCCAGCGGCTCTCCGGGAGGGGTCTCCTTCAGCTTCTCGCCGCCGATCAACAGGGCCACCGCAGCGACCGAGGCAGCCAATGCGGCACCGCCTCCCCAGGTACGCCAGCCGCTGCGGCGCACCTGCCGGTCCTGAGGCCCGGACCGGGGCGTGGGTTCGGCGGCGATGGCAGAGGCAACCGCGGCGCTGAAGCCGGCGGGCGCAAGCACCGACGCCTGCCCGCGCATCACGTCGCCCAGCAGCTGCCAGCGCTCCTGGCAGCCGGCCAATTCCGGGTCATGCTCCATGCGGCGCAGCAGGAAGCGGGCCTCGTCGGCCCCCAGCTCGCCATCGACCAGGGCCGACAGCTGTTCCCGATGGCGCTGATCAAGCCGCAGCCCGGCCGGCGATTGATGATTCTGCGATTCGTTGAATGGATGACTGGTCATACGCGGCTCTTCTCGCGGGTGGCGCTGCCGATGTCCAGCAGCGGCCGGAGTTCGGTGTCGATCGCCTCGCGCGCCCGGAAGATCCGTGAACGCACGGTGCCGATCGGGCACCCCATCTTCTGCGCGATTTCCTCGTAGCTCAGGCCTTCCACCTCGCGCAGGGTGATCGCCGACCGGAGTTCTTCCGGCAGCGCGTTGACGGCCTTCATCACTGTCTGTTCCAGCTCCTGGCGCATCAACTCGCGTTCGGGCGTGTCGGTGTCGCGCAGGCGCGTGCCGCTGTCGAACTGTTCGGCATCGCCGATGTCGATGTCATCGGTCGGCGGGCGTCGATTGTGTGAAGCCAGGTAGTTTTTGGCAGTGTTCACGGCGATCCGATGCAACCAGGTTGAGAACTGGGCATCGCCACGGAAGCTTCCGATCGCGCGGTAGGCGCGTATGAAAGTGTCCTGGGCGACGTCCTGACATTCACTCCAGTCGGCGATGTAGCGACCGACCAGGGCCACGACCCGATGCTGATACTTGCGCACCAGTACATCGAAAGCCGCGCTCTCGCCGCGCTGCACGCGCCGGACCAGTTCCAGATCCAGCTCCTGTGGTGTTTCAACCTCGGCCATGGGGGGCCGCACTCCTGTCAGCCCAACCGACGTCGGGCAATGAGACTGCCAATCCCGGGAAAAGTTCAGTCGCCGATCACCCGGCGCCGCACCAGCTTTTAACCACTGTTCCGTTAGCGTTCTGTTCCACGGCCATGGATCCGGAACCGCCACTCCCCTGCTATAGGGATTTGACGCGGGGGAAACAACCTCTGGATCATAGCCGCTTCTCCATACACAACCGGATGGAACGTCCATGCTCTCAGGCTTCGATGGTCTCCGCTTCAGCCACTGGCACCCCGAGATCCGCGACGACGGCGTGGTGGTCCTGTCCCTGGATCGTCAGGACAGCAGTGTCAACGCGATGTCGCAGGACGTGCTGCTGGAGCTGGGCGATCTGCTTGAACGCATCGCGCTGGATCCGCCGAAGGGCGTGGTGATCCAGTCCCTGAAGAAGGCCGGCTTCATCGCCGGCGCCGATCTGAAGGAATTCCAGGAGTTCGACCGGCGCGGCACCGTCAACGATGCCATCCGTCGCGGCCAATCCACCTACCAGAAGCTGGCGGAGCTGCCCTGCCCGACCGTTGCAGCCATCCATGGCCACTGCCTGGGTGGCGGCACCGAGCTGGCCCTGGCCTGCCGTTACCGCGTGGCCTCCAACGACAGCAGCACCCGCCTCGGGCTGCCGGAAACCCAGTTGGGCATCTTCCCCGGTTGGGGTGGCAGCGCGCGCCTGCCGCAGCTGGTCGGCGCCCCGGCGGCGATGGACATGATGCTGACCGGCCGCACCCTCTCGGCCTCGGCCGCGCGTGGGATCGGCCTGGTCGACAAGGTGGTGGCACCGGCGGTGGTGCTCGACACCGCCGTCGCACTGGCGCTGGCCGGTACCACGCGGCCGTTCAAGCAGCGTGCGCTGGCATGGGCCAGCAACACCTGGCTGGCGCGCAAGGTGCTGGCACCGCAGATGATCAAGCAGGTCGCGCGCAAGGCGAAGAAGGACCAGTACCCGGCGCCCTATGCACTGATCAGCACCTGGCAGCGCAGCGCCGGCAAGCCGGTGCAGGCCCGCCTGGATGCCGAACGCCGCGCGGTGGTCAAACTGGCCAGCACGCCGACCGCGCGCAATCTGATCCGCATCTTCTTCCTGACCGAGCGCCTGAAGGGTCTGGGCGGCGGCGATTCCGGCATCCGCCACGTGCACGTGGTCGGCGCCGGCGTGATGGGCGGTGACATCGCCGCGTGGGCGGCCTACAAGGGCTTCGAGGTCACCCTGCAGGATCGCGAGCAGCGCTTCATCGATCCGGCGATGGAACGCGCGCAGGCACTGTTCGCCAGGAAGGTGAAGGACGAGAGCAAGCGTCCGGCGGTGGCGGCGCGGCTGCGGGCGGATCTGGAGGGCAAAGGCGTGGCCGCCGCTGATCTGGTGATCGAGGCGATCATCGAGAACCCGGAGGCCAAGCGCGCGCTGTACCAGACGCTGGAGCCGGGCATGAAGGCCGATGCGCTGCTGACCACCAATACCTCGTCGATTCCGCTGGTGGAACTGCGCGACCACATCCAGCGCCCGGCGCAGTTCGCCGGCCTGCACTACTTCAATCCGGTGGCACAGATGCCGCTGGTGGAAATCATCCATCACGACGGCATGGCGCCGGAGACCGAGCGCCGTCTGGCAGCGTTCTGCAAGGCGCTGGGCAAGTTCCCGGTACCGGTGGCGGGCAGCCCGGGCTTCCTGGTCAACCGCGTGCTGTTCCCGTACATGCTGGAGGCGGCCACCGCCTATGCCGAAGGTATCCCGGGCCCGGTGATCGACAAGGCAGCGGTGAAGTTCGGCATGCCGATGGGCCCCATCGAGTTGATCGACACGGTCGGCCTGGATGTCGCCGCCGGCGTGGGCCGCGAGCTGGCGCCGTTCCTCGGCCTGCAGATTCCGGCGGCACTGCAGACGGTGGAAGCCGACAAGCGCGGCAAGAAGGATGGCCAGGGCATCTACACCTGGGAGAACGGCAAGCCGAAGAAGCCGGATGTCGCCAGCGACTACCAGGCCCCTGCGGACCTGGAAGATCGCCTGATCCTGCCGCTGCTCAACGAGGCGGTGGCCTGCCTGCACGAAGGCGTGGTGGCCGATGCGGACCTGCTGGATGCGGGTGTGATTTTCGGCACCGGATTCGCGCCGTTCCGCGGGGGTCCGATCCAGCACATCCGCGCGGTGGGTGCCGATGTGATCGTCGAGCGCCTGAAGGCGCTGCAGCAGCGTCACGGTGACCGCTTTGCCCCGCGCCCGGGCTGGGACAAGCCTGCCCTGCGCGAACCGGTGGTGTGATGTGATCGGCCGGGCCTGCGGCCCGGCACCCGCAGAGGCAACGTCAAGTTCCACAGCAGAAGCCAGAGCCAAAGCGGCTCTGGCTTTTCTGTTTGTCGGGCGGGGGGGGGGGGGGGGGGGGGGGGGGGGGGGGGGGGGGGGGGGGGGGGGGCGGGGGGGGGGGGGGGGGGGGGGGGGGGGGGGGCCCCCCCCCCCCCCGCCCCCAAACACTGACTCGCATCCTGACCCGCATCCAGCAACCCAGCCACGAGGGGCTGCGCCGTTGGCTGGAACACCCTGTTACCCGCATGGGGCATGTGCCCGTCACGGCCGCATGCCATGCTGGCACTCTTGATCCCTGCCAGCGAGACGCCCGCATGACCACCATCATCGCCCCGCGCGTACACGACATCGGCGGCCTGGAAGTCCGCCGCGCCGTCCCCACCCTGCAGGCCCGCAGCATCGGTTCGTTCGTATTCGTCGACCAGATGGGCCCGGCCGTCCTTACCGCAGGTACCGGCATCGACGTGCGTCCCCATCCGCATATCGGCCTGGCCACCGTCACCTTCCTCTGGTCCGGCGCCATCGGCCACCGCGACACGCTCGGCTCGGACCAGGTGATCCGTCCCGGCGACGTCAACTGGATGACCGCCGGCCGCGGCATCGCGCACTCCGAACGCACGCCCCCGCCGGAGCGCGGTCACGACCATCCGATCCACGGGATGCAGACCTGGGTGGCATTGCCGAAGTCGCACGAGGAAGTGGAGCCGGCGTTCTATCACCACGCCGCCGCGACCCTCCCGGAGCAGCGCCGCAACGGTGCCTGGCTGCGCGTGATCGCAGGCCGCGCCTATGGCGAGGAGTCGCCGGTGAAGGTCTTCGCCGACACGCTCAATGTAGCCATCGACCTCGATCCCGACGCGGAGATCGACATCGATGACGGCCACCGCGAGCGGGCGCTGTACATCCTCGAAGGCCAGGCGCAGCTGGATGGCGTGGACATCCCGGCGCAGCACCTGGTGATTCCCGAGGCCGGCGCGCGCGGCCGGCTGCGCGCGAAGACCCCGCTCAAGGCCATGCTGTTCGGCGGCGAACCGCTGGATGGCCCGCGTCACCTGTGGTGGAACTTCGTTTCCAGCTCCAAGGAGCGCATCGAACAGGCGAAACAGGACTGGGAAGCCGGCCGGTTCGGCAGCATTCCCGGCGACGACAAGGAGTTCATCCCGCTGCCGCAGTACTGAGCATCGCGCGCTGCACACACCCTGAGGTGTATCCCTGCACCGGCCTTTGACGCTATCGTCACTCGCCGGTCACTGAAATGTGACCTGTTTCACATTTTAGTTCATCAAAGGAGTGCAGTTCATGAGCATGGGTAAACGCTTGGCCGCCGAGTTCCTCGGCACTTTCTGGCTGGTTCTGGGTGGCTGTGGCAGTGCGGTACTGGCTGCCAAGTTCGGCGGCGACGGCAATCCGCTGGGCATCGGCTTCCTGGGCGTGGCACTCGCGTTCGGCTTGACCGTGGTCACCGGCGCCTACGCGTTCGGTCACGTGTCCGGCGCGCACTTCAATCCGGCAGTCAGCGTGGGCCTGTGGGCCGGCGGCCGCTTCCCGGCCCGCGACCTGGTGCCGTACATCATCGCCCAGGTCGCGGGCGGCCTGCTGGCCGGCTTCATCCTGCTGCAGATCGCTTCCGGCGCCAGCGGCTTCGCCATCGACGGCAGCCAGGCCGGGGCCTTCGCCAGCAACGGCTACGGTGCGCTGTCGCCCGGCGGGTACAGCGTGGCGGCCGCCTTCCTGTGCGAAGTGGTGCTGACTGCGGTATTTCTGGTCGTGATCATGGGCGCCACCCATGGCAAGGCACCGGCAGGGTTCGCTCCGCTGGCGATCGGTCTGGCATTGACCCTGATCCATCTGATCAGCATCCCGGTCACCAACACGTCGGTGAACCCGGCTCGGTCCACCGCGGTGGCGTTCTTCGCAGGCAGCGGCGCGGTCGGCCAGCTCTGGCTGTTCTGGGTCGCCCCCCTGCTGGGCGGCATGATCGGCGGCATCATCTACAAGTGGGTCGGTAACGACCGTTGAGTGCTGCCCGGACCATTGCGGCCGACATTCGGTCGCAATGGTTACGGTTGTAACCGCAATTTGTGCGGGCACTCACGTTCCGTTAAGGTCTGTTTGACCGCCCGTGCACATGCCCGGCGGGGATGGCATCCGGGGATGGGATGCCACGGCCGCCAGCAGCATGGCGGCGTCACACGACACGCCACCTTGGGGGATGCATGAAGTTCGCGCCTGTTGTCCTGTCGAGCCTGTTGTTTGCTGCGGCCCAGGCCGCCGCGCAGGCACCCGCCGAATGTCCTTCGCTGCCGGCGAGCAGCGGCCTGAAATGGCAGCAGCAGGTGCAGTCGGACTTCCTGCTCTGCCGCGCCAGCACCGAGGATGGACGGGAAGTACTGAGCCTGATGCTGAGCGCACGCGATCCGGCGATTCCGCTCAGCCGCTCGCTGCGCCAGGAAAAAGGCAGTTTCGCCGGCGAGTCACTGTACTGGTATCAGCCCGATCTGGGTGGACAGCAGCCGCCGGGATACGCCGAACGACGCATCAGCGTGATCAAGCTGGACAAGGGCCGCTATGCGCAGATTGCCCTGTACCCGGGCAGCACGCAGGAACTGGGGTCGCTGCAGCAGCTGGCGCAGGGCATGAGCCTGACGCCTTCAGCCGTGGCCGCCGGACGTTGACGGTGACGGGGATGACTGCCTGGCAGCATCCCCGCCGGATCCGACGCGTTGGCGGCAACGCCGGGCATGGCCTGATGGATGTCCTTTACGCGTGCTGTGCCGGAGAGCCGCCGGGCATGGCCCGGCGCTACCGGCTTCCTCCTGGGGGGCGGCGTCGGCCCTCAGAACCTGCCTTCCTGGAAATCGACGAAGGCCTGCATCAGTTCCTGGCGCGTGTTCATCACGAACGGGCCATGCCGCATCACCGGCTCCCGCAGTGGCCGGCCGGCCACCAGAATCAGCCGCGCCCCTTCGCTGCCAGCCGAAACGTGCAGCTGTTCACCGCCACCGAGCACCGCCAGTTCCTGGCGCGCCACATCACGTGCGGCATCCTGCTCGCCGACCGTGATCGCGCCCTCGAAGACATAGGCAAACGCGTTGTGGCCTTCCGGAAGCGTGTAGGTCCAGGCACGATCGGCCTCGAGGCGGACGTCCAGATACAACGGATCGGTGGCCGGCTGCACGATCGGGCCGGTGGTGCCATCGACAGTACCGGCGATCACCTTCACCTCCACACCCGGCTCCGGCTGCACCACCGGGATGCGTTCCGGCGCGAACTCCTGGTACTTCGGGTCCGTCATCTTCTCGCGCGCGGGCAGGTTCACCCACAGCTGGAAACCGCGCATCTGCCCGCTTTCCTGTTCCGGCATCTCCGAATGCACCAGGCCCCGGCCTGCAGTCATCCACTGCACGCTGCCCGGGGTCAGCAGGCCCTCGTTGCCGTGGTTGTCGCGGTGGCGCATGCGTCCGTCCAGCATGTAGGTGACCGTCTCGAAACCGCGGTGCGGATGCTCCGGGAAACCGGCGATGTAGTCTTCGGCGCGGTCCGTACCGAATTCATCCAGCAGCAGGAACGGATCCAGATCCGGCAGCGTCGGGCCGCCGATGACACGGGTCAGGCGCACGCCGGCGCCGTCGGACGTGGGCATGCCACGGATGGTGCGCAGGACGCGGACCGGTTCGGGAAGGCTCATGGCGACTCCTGTTGGATGGATGCCACTGAAGATGGACGCCGCGGCGCCGTCCGCCAATGGATGACGCCGCAACCGATTGTTCCATCCCTGGTGTTCGCCGGGCGTCATGCCGGCGGTTCCGCGACACGGATGTCTGCCCGCAGCCCATGCCGCACACGCGGTCACCACCTTCGTACGACCAAAGTACTACCGCCGATGGGCCCCGCACGCATTGACCCTGAAAAGGGCACGCGGGACTCTTTGAATGTCTTTCCGGGAGAGAGCACCTCATGAAAGGGTTTGCCAAACTGGGTTGGGCGGCACTCGCCCTGCTCGGCGCGTTCTGTCTGGGCACCGTGGCCTTGCGCCGCGGCGAACATATCAACGCGCTGTGGATCGTCGTCGCCGCTGTTTCGATCTACCTGATCGCCTATCGCTTCTACAGCCTGTTCATCGCCAACAAGGTGATGCAGGTGGATCCGACCCGGGCTACGCCGGCGGTGATCAACAACGATGGCCTGGACTACGTGCCGACCAACAAGCACGTGCTGTTCGGCCACCACTTCGCGGCCATCGCCGGCGCCGGTCCACTGGTGGGCCCGGTGCTCGCGGCGCAGATGGGCTACCTGCCCGGACTGCTGTGGCTGGTGGTGGGCGTGGTGCTGGCCGGTGCGGTACAGGACTTCATGGTCCTGTTCCTGTCCAGCCGGCGCAACGGCCGCTCACTGGGCGATCTGGTCCGCGAGGAAATGGGACAGGTGCCCGGCACCATCGCGCTGTTCGGCGCGTTCCTGATCATGATCATCATCCTGGCGGTGCTGGCGATGGTGGTGGTCAAGGCGCTGGCGGAAAGCCCGTGGGGCATGTTCACGGTGATAGCCACGATGCCCATCGCGATCCTGATGGGCATCTACATGCGCTACATCCGACCGGGCAAGATCGGCGAGATCTCGGTGGTGGGCCTGGTGCTGCTGCTGGCCGCGATCTGGTACGGCGGCAAGGTTGCTGCAGATCCGGTGTGGGGCCCGGCCTTCACCTTCACCGGCACGCAGATCACCTGGATGCTGATCGGCTACGGCTTCGTCGCTTCGGTGCTGCCCGTGTGGCTGTTGCTGGCACCGCGCGACTACCTGTCGACCTTCCTCAAGATCGGCACCATCGTCGCTCTGGCCATCGGCATCCTGATCGTGATGCCCGAGCTGAAAATGCCCGCACTGACCCAGTTCGCCGCCAGTGGCGATGGCCCGGTGTGGAAGGGCGGCATGTTCCCATTCCTGTTCATCACCATTGCCTGCGGCGCGGTATCCGGTTTCCACGCGCTGATTTCCTCGGGCACCACGCCGAAGCTGCTGGCCAATGAATCGCACATGCGCTACATCGGCTATGGCGGCATGCTGATGGAATCGTTCGTGGCGGTGATGGCGCTGGTGGCTGCGTCGATCATCGATCCGGGCATCTACTTCGCGATGAACAGCCCGGCGGCGGTGATCGGTGCCGATGCGGCGTCTGCCGCGCACTACATCACCAACACCTGGGGCTTCACCATCACGCCGGAACAGCTGACCGCCACGGCCGCCGCGATCGGCGAGCCGACGATCCTGCACCGCGCCGGTGGTGCGCCGACGCTGGCGGTGGGCATCGCAATGATCCTGCATGAAGCCATTCCCAGCGGCAGCGACGCGATGATGGCGTTCTGGTACCACTTCGCCATCCTGTTCGAAGCGTTGTTCATCCTGACCGCCGTGGATGCGGGCACCCGCGCAGGCCGCTTCATGCTGCAGGATCTGCTGGGCAACTTCATTCCGGCGCTGAAGAAGACCGAGTCGTGGACGGCCAACATCATCGGCACGGCCGGCTGCGTGGCGCTGTGGGGCTACTTGCTCTACACCGGCGTGGTCGATCCGTTCGGCGGCATCCAGACCCTGTGGCCGCTGTTCGGCATCTCCAACCAGATGCTGGCCGGTATCGCGCTGATGCTGGGGACGGTGGTGCTGTTCAAGATGAAGCGTGACCGCTACGCGTGGGTGACCGCGGTACCGGCCACCTGGCTGCTGATCTGCACCACCTACGCCGGCTTCATCAAGATCTTCGACAGCAACCCGGCGCAGGGCTTCCTGGCGCAGGCGCACAAGTTCCAGGCCGCCATCGCCAGCGATACGATCACCGCACCGGCCAAGTCGGTGGCGCAGATGCAGCAGATCGTGGTCAATGCCTACGTCAACACCGGCCTGACCGCGCTGTTCCTGCTGGTGGTGGGGGCGGTGCTGACCTATTCGATCCGCACGATCTTGGCCGCACGCCGCAATCCGCAGCGCAGCGACCGCGAGACCCCGTACGTGGCGCTGAAGCCACATGAAATGGTGGATCTGTAATGAGCACGCAACTGGTTCCCGTAGGCCAGTACCAGGCGCACCGCCGCGTGTGGCGACGCCTGGTGCAGACGGCACGCCTGTGCTGTGGCATTCCTGATTACGACAACTACGTCCGGCACATGCTGGAGAAGCATCCGGACCAGGAGCCGATGGACTACAAGACGTTCTTCCGTGAACGTCAGGAAGCGCGGTACGGCGGACGCAACGGCGGACGCTGCTGCTGAAAGGCATGACGCGGGCGCCGGGCATGAAACCCGGCGCCCGTTGCAGGGAGGCGCAGAGCGCGACCCGCGCTCAGCCGTTGGCCATCCACTTCAGGATCAGGCCGGTGACATAGGCCAGCCCGGTGCCGGTGGCATAGCCCACCGTGCCGAGCAGCACGCCGACCGGTGCCAGTGTCGGATGGAAGGCCGCAGCCACCACCGGGGCCGATGCCGCCGCACCGATGTTGCCCTGCGAACCAATGGCGAAGAAGAACAGTGGTGCGCGGACCAGCTTGGCCACGGCCCACAGCACCAGCACGTGGGTTGCCATCCAGATCGCGCCGAGCAGGAACAGCCACGGCCGATCCAGCAGCGACAGCAGGTTCATCTGCATGCCGATGCAGGCGATCAGGAAGTACAGGAACACCGTGCCCAGGCGCGAGGCACCCGCCGCTTCCAGACGACGTGCGCGGGTGAAACTCAGGCTCAGGCCCATCGCGGTGGACAGCAGGATCACCCAGACGAACTGGCTGTCCAGGCTGAACTGGCTGGCCCAGCTCACGTTGGCCTTGAACCAGCCCGACAGCGGCGCGGCGATCGCGTGCGCCAGGCCGACACCGCCCAGGGCAACGCCGACGATCACCATCAGGTCGGTCATGCTGGGAATACGTGCGTTCTGCGCTTCATAGGCGCTGATGCGCGCCTTCATCTCGTCGATGGCACGGGTGTCGGCACCGTTGCGCGTGTCGATCTGCTGCGCGCGGTTGGCCAGGAACAGCAGGATCGCCATCCACAGGCTGGCGCAGGCCACATCGACCACGGCGAACTGCCCGAAGGTCGTGGCATCGGTACCGAAGATCTCGCGCATGGCGACCATGTTGGCGCCACCGCCGATCCAGCTGCCGGCCAGTGCGGCCATGCCGGCCCAGGTATCACCAGCCACGGTTTCCGGGTGGATCAGCTTCATCACCTGGAACGAGACGATGGCGCCGAGCATGATGCCGGCGGTACCGGCACAGAACACGAGCAGCAGCTTCGGGCCGAGCTTGATGACCCCTTTGAGGTCGATCGACAGGGTCAGCAGGACCAGCGCGGCAGGCAGCAGCACATCGCGTGCGACCGGGTTGTACAGCGACGTGTTGTGGCCATCGATGACACCGGCGGTGTTGTAGATGGCCGGGATGAAGTAACACAGCAGCAGGGCCGGCACCCAGGCGAAGATCTTCTTCAGCAGCGGGGTGGGACCACTGGCGGCCCAGAAGATCAGGGCCAGGGTGGCGGCAATCAGGCCCAGGCCAACGATGTCGTTGTTGATAAGGGCAGTAGCGGGTTCGGTCGGCATGGGATCCTCTGTCGATCGAAAGAGCGGAAAAAAAAGCGCCGCATAAGGCGGCGCGGGTCGAGATTAACACCCTCTTCACGGCGGGTCATGCTGCAGTGCCGGCCTCGCCTTTCCCGAAACGGAGCGTGTCCATGCAACTGGGTGCCTTCTCGGTCAGCCTTTCGGTCAAGGACCTGGCCGCCTCCCGCGCGTTCTATGAGGCGCTGGGCTTCTCGGTCACCGGCGGCGATGCGACGCAGAACTGGCTGGTACTGCGCAACAACGGTGTCGTCATCGGCCTGTTCCAGGGCATGTTTGAAGGCAACCTGCTGACCTTCAACCCGGGCTGGGACCAGCACAAGCAGGAACTGCCGCGTTTCCAGGACGTCCGCGAACTGCAGGCAGCGCTGGATGCGCAGGGTATCGCGCTGCAGGTCCGGGCCGATCCCGACAGTGAAGGCCCCGCCTTCCTGCAACTGATGGATCCGGACGGCAACGTGATCCTGGTCGACCAGCATGTGCCGCGGCCGAAGGTCTGACCCCGCGACTGCGATCATCCGCCGGGGCGCGAAGCACCGAAATCCAGCGTGGCTTGCGTCCCGCGCGGCTCGCAGGGCTGCAGCTGCAGGGTCCAGCCAAGGTGCTCGCACAGGCGCGCGATCAGGTCCAGGCCGATCCCGCCACGATCGACACGCTCTCCCCGAGCCATGCGTGCGTGGATCGCAGCGATCTCCTCCGGGCTCATGCCATGCCCCGGGTCCTGCAGGGTCAGCACCGCCGAAGCGCTCAGGCGCAGTTCGATGTGCCCGCGGCCGCTGTTCTCGATCGCGTTGCGCAACAGGTTGCCGATCGCCGCCTGCACCACCGCCAGCGGGGCAACGATGTCCACCGGCGCGGCCTGGATACCGATGCTCAGGTCCTTGTCGCCCAGCAGATGGCGATGATGCTCGACGATGTCCGGCAGCAGCTGGTCCAGTGCGATGCGCTCGGCACGCGCCGCCAGCCGCGCCGGATCGCGCGCAAGCACCAGCAGCAGTTCGATCAGCTGCTCCACGCCCTGCGCGGTGCGCAGCACGCGCTGGATCTGCTGCCGGGCACGGTCCGGCAGGCCCGGCTGCTCCAGGGCCAGCTCGGCGGCGCCGGTCATCACCGCAATCGGGGTGCGCAGCTCATGGCTGGCAGTGCTGATGAACACCCGCTCGCGTTCAACGAACTGCTCGTTGCGTTCGAGGTAGTCATTCAACGCATCGGCGATGGTGTGCAGCTCGGAACTGCCACGCGGGTCGACATCGATGCGCTGGCCCTGCGCGCCCGGCCGCAACGCGCCGATGCGCTGCGCCAGGAGGCTGAGCGGACGCACCATGCGCTCCATGCCGAAGGACGCCATCAGCACGGTGACGAAGATCATGATCACCCCGGCCAGCATCACCCACCGCGTGGCGAACTGCTCAAGGTCGTGGAAGTCGGAGATGTCCAGCACCAGCGCAACGCGCCCCATCGAGTCCGTATCACGCACCATGACCGCCGTTTCGCGGTCCTTCACCATCACCCCGTCATGCAGGCCGGGATGCAGGGTGCGCAGGCTGTCAGGCAGGTTCACCGCGTCGAAACGGTACAGGCTGAGCGTGTCCGAGTCCTGCCATCGATAGTGTGGCTCGTGCTCGACATGCTCGACGATGCTGTCCAGTTCGGAGTTGAGCAGCGCGCGCCAGGCGGCGTGTTCGGCGTGCTCGTGCACATAGTTGCCTACGCTGAACACCGCCAGCGAAAGCAGTGCCAGGTAGCCCAGCAGCCACCACAGCACGCGGCGGTACAGCGGGCCGGGTCTACGCACCTTCATCGTCATTCCTGCCGGCCTCGGCGGCGGTGGGCAGGGCCAACCGGTAGCCGACCCGCGGCAGCGTGTGGATCAGCTTGTCCACGAACGGTCCATCCACGCTGCGGCGCAGTTCGTAGACATGCGAGCGCAGCAGGTCGCCGTCCGGTGGCTCGTCGCCCCACAGGGCGAATTCGAGCTGCTGGCGGGTGACCGCGCCGGGGCTGGCGCGCATCAGCACTTCCAGCAGCTTGCGGCAGGCCGGATACAGATGCAGGACCTGTCCGGCGCGCTGCGCCTCCAGGGTCGCCAGGTCCAGCACCAGATCACCCACCTGCAGCCGCTTGCGGGGGTTGCGCCCCTGTGCCCGCAGCAGCAGGGCCTCCAGCCGCACTTCCAGCTCCGGCAACGCGAACGGCTTGGTCAGGTAGTCATCGGCGCCGGCACGGAAGCCGGCAATCTTGTCCGGCAGTTCGTCGCGTGCGGTCAGCATGATCACCGGCACCTCCGAGCCATGCTCGGCACGCAGGCGGCGCAGCACTTCCGGCCCCTCCATCCGGGGCAGCATCCAGTCCAGGATCACCGCGTCATAGGGATGGCTGCCCGCCAGATGCAGGCCGGTGATGCCATCGGGAGCCACATCCAGCACATGACCGCGCGACTCGAAGTAGTCGAACAGATTGGCCACCAGCTGCCGGTTGTCCTCGATCACCAACAGGCGCATGCATGAAAGTTCCACGGAAGTTCGTACCATGGTAGCGCCACGCATGTCGGAATGAGGTCGCCCCGGCGATACTCCGACGCTTTTCCCACCCCCGCCGCCTCAAAATGGCCGTTTTGCTCCCGGAGCCTGCCGTGCCCGTAGCCCTGCCCCGCCGTTGGCGCCTGCCCCTGCTCTGGCTGTTGATCATCGCGGCGCTGGCTGCCGGCATCGGCATGCGCCAACCGCAGCCACCGGACGAACCCCGCTTCGTACTGGCCGCCAGGACCATGGTGGAAAGCGGGGAGTGGCTGCTGCCGCACCGTGGCAGCGAGCTGTATGCGGAGAAGCCGCCGGTGTTCATGTGGCTGCAGGCGGCGGCCTACGAAGTGGTAGGCAGCTGGCAGTGGTCGTTCCTGCTGCCTTCGCTGCTGGGGGCCCTGCTCAGTCTGTGGTTGGTGTCGGATCTGGCACGCCGACTGTGGTCGCCGCGCCACTCCCTCTATGCCATCGGCGCCCTGTTCTGCACCCTGCAGTTCGGCCTGATGGCCAAGCGTGCGCAGATCGATATGGTGCTGGTCGGGATGACGACGCTGGCCCTGTGGGGCCTGCTGCGGCATCTGTGCGAGCGACGCAACGTGCCGGCGCTGTGGCTGGCCGGCTTTGCCGCCGGCCTGGGCACGGTGACCAAAGGCGTAGGTTTCCTGCCGCTGCTGATGGTGCTGCCCTGGTTCGGCTGGTGGCTGTACCAGCATCGCCGCGGCCGTCGGATCGAGGGTCCGCACCCGGCGACCCTGCTGTGGCTGATCCCTGCATTCCTGCTCGGCGTGGCCGTCTGGCTCGCCCCGCTGGGCTGGGCCCTGCTGCACGAACCCAGTGCCTCGCTGCAGTCCTATGCGCATGAACTGCTGTTCAAGCAGACCGGCACCCGCTATGCCAACGCCTGGCACCACCGGCAGCCGGTCTGGTACTACCTGCAGGTGATCCTGACACTGTGGCTGCCGGGTGCCCTGTTGCTGCCGGTGCTGGCCCGCCCGTGGTGGCGGCGCCTGCGCCGTGGCGACCGCCGGCAGTGGCTGCTGCTGGGGTGGGCGCTGCTGGTGCTGGTGTTCTTCAGCGCCAGCCCCGGCAAGCGCGAGGTCTACCTGCTGCCGATGCTGCCTGCCGTGGCCCTTGCCGCCGCGCCCCTGCTGCCCGGCCTGCTGCGCAGGCTGTGCGTGCGCCGGTATCTGTTCGGTTACAGCCTGGTGCTGATGCTGGCAACCGCCGTGCTGGGCGTGATGCTGCTCACCGAAAGTCACTGGGCGCAGGCGCAGCTGCAGCGGCGTGCGATGCCCGACACCCTGCTGCCGGTGCTGGGCGACGGCCTGCTGACGTTCGCGATCGCCGTGGCTACCCTGGCCGTGTGGTTGCGCGTGCGGCGCGCCGCCACCCTGGTACTGCTCACCCACGGCCTGCTGTGGATGCTGTACGGCCTGGTGCTGATTCCGGCGCTCGACCCCTACGCCTCGTCGTCGGCGCTGATGCGCCGGGTCGGCGCGAGGATCGGCCCCGATGCCGAACTGGCACTGGTGGCCTGGCGCGAACAGAACCTGCTGCAGGCCGACCGCGCCGTGCGCGAGTTCGGCTTCAAGCGGCCCTGGCCTGAACAGTGGCACGACGCCGGCCCCTGGCTGGCCGAAGCACCCGACCGGCGCTGGCTGCTGGTACTCGACAAGGCCATGAGTCCCTGCGTGGATGCCGCCCAGGTGATCGACATCGGCGTCGCCAACCGCAACCGCTGGCAGCTGGTGCCCGGCACTGCCTGGGATGCCGGCTGCCACGCCGAGCGGGCCGGCGCCAACGAAGAAGAAGACTGAATCATCCCCCACGCGGGCCGGCGGTTAACCCGGCCCGAACGCAGGTCCGACCCTTCTCCGACATCAACCTGACGAGCATGGCGCCGGTTCATCGTCACGGTGTTTTCCTGCATGTCCGTCCGTCCTCCCGTCTCCGGGGTTGCTTCGGCCTACTCCACGCTGGCATCGCGGTTCGCCGTGACCCACCTGTGGCTTCCACTGCTCATCGTGCTGCCCCTGTTCGCCGTGTTCATGGAGGGGGGAGCCGATCAGTGGCTGGCTGACCACCTGTTCCGGTTGGAGGGCGGCCGCTGGGCACTGCAGGACGCGTGGTTCACCCGCTCGCTGGTGCACCGGGGCGGCAAGTGGTTCAGCACCGCCGCGGCGCTGGTGGTGATACTGCTGAGCTTTCACCACTGGCGCCGCGGACGTGATCGCACCCTGCGATGGGCGCTGCTTTATGTCGTAATTGCCCTGGCGCTGGGAACCGGCGGCGTGTCGCTGCTGAAGTCGCTGGTGCCGATGGACTGCCCGTGGGATCTGCTGCGCTACGGCGGCCACCAGCCTTATATCGGGCTTTTCAGCCATCGTCCGGCCGACATGCCGATGACCGCGTGCTTTCCCGCCGGCCATGCCAGTGCCGGCTATGCCTGGCTGAGCCTGTACTTTTTCGCCCTGCTGTGGCGTCCTGCCTGGCGCTGGACCGGCCTGGCACTGGGCTTGGGCAGCGGGCTGCTGTTCGGCATCAGCCAGCAGCTGCGGGGTGCACATTTTCTGTCGCATGACCTTGCCACAGCCCTGCTGTGCTGGCTGCTGTCACTGGGGCTGTACGTTCTGGTCCGCCATCACCTGGACCGCACCAACCGCCTGGAGGCGAACGCATGAATGCTTCGGTTCAACGCTCGCTCCGTGTGCCATCGCTGGCCGGACTGCGCAGCTGGCGGCCACAGCTGTCCACCGAGGCGTTGATCGCGCTGACCAGCCTGTTCTTCGCCCTGGCCGGCAACGGCCTGTTCTGGCGCAGCGCGATGGCCAGCCACCCGGAGAGCCTGCGCTACGCGGTGTCGCTGCTGCTGTTGCTGCTCGGCACGCATGGCCTGCTGCTGGGCCTGCTGGTCTGGCGCTGGAACGCCAAGGTGGTGATCAGCGCGCTGCTGCTGGTAACGGCCTTCGCCGCCCACTACATGAGCCGTTACCACATCTATCTGGATGCGGACATGCTGCGCAACGTGCTGGCGACCGATCCGAAGGAAAGCCGCGAACTGATGACGGTCTCGCTGCTGTGGCCGGTACTGCTGCTGGCGGCACTGCCGATGGTGCTGGTGTGGCGGGTGCAGCTGCAGCGGCGCAGCTGGGGGCGCAGCCTGCTGTGGCGCCTGGGCTTCCTGGCGGTGGCTGCGGTGACCGCTGTTGGCGGTGCACTGATCTCGTTCCAGGACGTCTCCGCACTGATGCGCAACCAGCGTGAAGTGCGTTACCTCGCCACCCCGGCCAACGTGCTGCTGGGTCTTCCACGTGCACTGCGCGGCGACAACCCGGTGCAGCGCGCGCCGAAACTGCCGATCGGCACCGACGCCAAGGCCACCCCACGCGCTCCGGCGAGCAAACCGCGGCTGCTGGTAATCGTGATGGGCGAGACCGTGCGTGCACAGAACTGGGGCCTCAACGGCGGCCGCAATACCACGCCGGAACTGGCCCAGGCACCGGTGATCAACTTCCCCGACATGCACTCCTGCGGCACCAGCACCGAAGTTTCGCTGCCCTGCCTGTTCTCGCCATGGGGACGCCACGACTACGACGAGAAGAAGATCCGCGCGCACCAGTCGCTGCTGCACGTACTGAACCGTGCCGGCATCGCACCGCTGTGGCGTGACAACCAGTCCGGCTGCAAAGGCGTGTGCGAAGGACTGGACTTCCAGTCGCTGTCCGATGCGACCACCCCGGGCCTGTGCGCCGACGGCCGCTGCATGGACGAGATCCTGCTGCAGGACCTGGCCACCCAGGTGCGTGCCAGGCCCGGCGACCGCGTGGTCGTGCTGCACCAGCTGGGCAACCATGGCCCGGCGTATTTCGAGCGCTATCCGGCCGCCTTTGCCCGCTTCAAGCCAACCTGCGACACCCGTGACATCGGCCGGTGCTCACGTGAAGAGATCACCAACAGCTATGACAATGCCGTGCTGTACACCGATCATTTCCTGAGCAAGACCATCGGCACGCTGCAGGGCATGCAGGACTACGACACGGCGATGATCTACCTGTCCGACCATGGCGAATCGCTGGGTGAGAAGGGCCTGTACCTGCACGGCGTGCCCTATGCGATCGCCCCGGCCGAGCAGACCCGCGTACCGATGACGATGTGGTTCTCGCCGGGCTTCGCCAGCAGTCGCGGGCTGGACCTGCAATGCGTGCGCAAGCGTTCGGCAGCGTATACCGACCACGACAACCTGTTCCCGTCGGTGCTGGGCCTGATGCAGGTGAGGACGGCGCTGTACGAGCGCGATCGCGACGTGTTTGCCGGCTGCGAGAGCTGAGGGGCGGGGCGGAAGGGCTTGCAGCCCTGCACTCGCAGAAGCCAAGGCAACGTCAACGTCAAAAGCCGAAGCGGCATTCCGTGGGATGGCGGGTTCACTCCGCTGTTGGTAGGTGAAATTCCGGGGTCAGATCCGTTTCCCTGCGGAAAACGGATCCGACCCCGAGAGTATTTCCGACAGATCGCGGCCAACTGTCGAAGGCGGGGTGGGTCCGGTTGCGGGGGCGTGAGCGCCATGGATGGCGCGACCGAGCCTACAGGGACGTATTTACGGCGTCCCCCGCAACCGGCCCCACCCCGCCAACTCACAGGAAACCCGCTTTTGCTCCGGCCGTTGCCGTCGCAGTTGCTTCTGCGGGTGCAGGGCTGCAAGCCCTGCCGAACCCCACCAACCTTCCACACTTGCGGTGGGCACGCGCGCCCACTAGCCTTCGGCCGTCGTTCACCACCCAAGGACCGCCCGTGAAACACCGTCATCTCCTGCTGGCCGCTGCTGTCGCCGCCGCCACGCTGGCCCTGGCTGCCTGCAAGAAGGAAGCGTCCCCCGGCGCCGAGACCGCCGGCAGCAGCGCACCGGCCGGCGAGACCGCCGACCAGTTCGTTGCCCGCATCAATGCCGAATACAAGGCTGCCTATCCGGAGATGACCTCGGCGCAGTGGCTGTCTTCCACCTACATCAACAGCGATTCGGAGCGCATCGCGGCCAAGGCCAACGAGCGTTCACTGACCCAGCTCAACAGCTGGATCGAGCAGGCCGCGAAGTTCGAGGGCCAGCCGATGAGCGCAGACAGCAAGCGTGCGATCCATCTGCTGAAGCTGATGTCCTCGATGCCGGCACCGCGCGACCCGGTCAAGCTGGCCGAGCTGACCCAGATCGCCACCCGCATGGAGGGCAGCTACGGTGCCGGCAAGTACTGCACCGATGCCAACGACCCGGCCTCCTGCCGCCAGCTGGGGGAACTGGAACAGGTGCTGGCACGCAGCCGCGACTACGACGCGCAGCTTGACGCCTGGCAGGGCTGGCACAGCACCACGCGGAACATGCGTGGCGACTACCAGAAGTTCGTCAGCCTGGTGAACGAAGGTGCCAAGGGCATGGGCTTCACCGATGCCGGGCAGATGTGGCGCAGCGGCTATGACATGCCGCCGGAGCAGATCGGGCCGGAAACCGACCGCCTGTGGGAGCAGGTCAAGCCGATGTACGAGCAGCTGCACTGCTACGCGCGCGGCAAGCTGGACAAGACCTACGGCAAGGACAAGGCCGAGGTGGGCAATGGCCTGATCGCCGCGCACCTGCTGGGCAACATGTGGCAGCAGGACTGGTCCAACCTGTGGGACCAGCTGGAGCCCTATCCCGGTGCCGGAAGCCTGGACATCACCGCCGCACTGGAAAAGCAGTACCAGACCAACCTGAGTGCTGCGCTGGCCAAGGCTGGCAGGGATGCCAGCGTCGCGGGCCAGTACAGGGCACAGCGCGAAGCCGAACTGCGTACCGCGAAACAGATGACCGAGCGCGCACAGGATTTCTACGTGTCGCTGGGCATGCCCTCGCTGCCGCAGTCGTACTGGGACAAGACCCAGTTCATCAAGCCTGACGACCGTGACGTGGTCTGCCACGCCAGCGCCTGGGACATGAACATGGAAGGCGATGTGCGCACCAAGATGTGCATCAAGCCGAACGAAGAGAACTTCACCACCATCTATCACGAGCTGGGCCACATCTACTACGACCTGGCCTACAACCCGTTGCCGCCCCTGTTCCAGGGCGGCGCCAACGATGGCTTCCACGAAGCAATCGGCGACACGATCGTGCTGGCGATGACGCCCAAGTACCTGAACTCGATCGGCCTGGTTGACGCACCGCAGGAAAGCCGCGAGGCCGTGATCAACGCGCAGATGCGCATGGCACTGTCGGGCGTTTCATTCCTGCCCTTCGGCCTGATGATCGACCGCTGGCGCTGGGGCGTGTTTGACGGATCGATCACCGCCGACAACTACAACAAGGCATGGTGGGATCTGAAGGCCAAATACCAGGGCGTTGCCCCGGCCAGCACCCGCGGCGAGGAGTTCTTCGATCCGGGCGCGAAGTACCACGTGCCGGGCAATACGCCGTACACCCGCTACTTCCTCGCCCGCATCCTGCAGTTCCAGTTCTACAAGGGCCTGTGCGATGCATCGGGTTACAAGGGCCCGCTGCACGAGTGCACCTTCTACGGCAACAAGGAAGCCGGCCAGAAGTACTGGGCGATGCTCAGCAAGGGCGCCAGCCAGCCGTGGCAGGCCACGCTGAAGGAGCTGACCGGCACCGACAAGCTGGATGCCGGCCCGATGATCGAGTACTTCAGCCCGGTCAATGAGTGGCTCAAGCAGCAGAACGAAGGCCAGATGTGCGGCTGGCAGGCCAGCGCTGCGGCCCCGGTGGCGAAATGAGAAAAGGGGGGGGTGCGCGCGGGTCCGCCCCCTTGGTTGCGGGGGGGGGGGGGGGGGGGGGGGGGGGGGGGGGGGGGCCCGGGGGGGGGCGCCGCGCCCCCCCCCCGCTGTTGGGCGGGGGGGGGCGGGGCCCCGGGGGGGGGTTTTTCCCCCCCCCGCCGCGCCGGGGGGGCGGGCCCGGCCGCTACCCCTTCTTCGCGGCCAGCTGCGCGGCCAGCGCGGATTTGAATTCCTCGAACGTCTGCCCTTGTGCCTGCGCTTCGGCCTGCGCGGCGTCGCGCAGCGCGTCGGAATACATCAGTCGCACCGGGGTGCCGCTGCGCTCATGCAGCTCGCCCGCCTGCATGATCATCGCCAGCACGTGTGCCGCGCTGTGGGTCTGCCCGGCAATGCGGCCATCCATGCCCAGTACCCACTCGCCGTCGCGCCGGACGATACCGGCCAGCAGGGTGCGCTGCGGGTCGCGCAGCTCGGCGTGCGGCTCCACGGGCGAAGCCTGCGCAGCGGCGCGGCTGGCGGCCTGCGCTTCCTTGCGGCGGCGCTGGTCGCGGCGGATCTTGGAGGAGATGGACATGGGCGCTACCGCTGCGTGGGGGGCGCAAGGATAGCGCACCCCGGCCGTTGCGCCGCTTCACGTCGCCTGGCGCGCGCCGCGACGCAGCCCGCGAGCCGTCGCCGCCGTGGGCTCACGCCTCCGTGCAGGCCGCCTGGGCGGTGCGCTCGCGCAGATGCTCCCAGTACCAGAACACAAACCCGGCGGCGAAGAAGCCGGCCTGGCCCAGCGCCAGATGCAGCGGGCTGGCACTGAGCAGGGGCGACACGACGCCGGCCACCACGGTGCTGACCATCAGCTGCGCGAAGGCCTGCAGCGACGAGGCCAGGCCGCGCTGGTGCGGATACATGTCGAGCACGGCCAGCGCCAGGATCGGGAAGATCAGCGCCATGCCCATGCCGCCCAGGAAAATGGGCAGTACCGCCCACGGCAGCGCGAACTGCGGCGCCAGCACCACGTAGCCGACGTTGAGCAGTGTCGACAGCGCGCACAGGGAGAAGCCGATGGTCACCTGCCGGGTCGGCGTGGTGTGCCCGGCCATGCGCCCGGACAGGAACGCGCCGGCCGTCATGCCACCGATGGTGGGAATGAACAGCCAGGCGAAGTCGCCTTCGCCCAGATGCAGGTGCTGCATCACGAACACCGGCGCGGACGCGATGTACAGGAAAATGCCGCCGAAGCCGATGCTGCCGGCCAGTGCCAGGCGCAGGAAACGCGGGTTGAAGCCGATGCGCACATAGTCACGCAGCAGTGCGCGCGGCGACAGCGGTACCCGCGCCTCCGGCGGATGCGTTTCCGGCAGGAAGCGCGCGGTGGCCACCAGCAGCACCAGCGAGAACACCACGAGGAACCAGAAGATCAGCGGCCAGCCGGCACCGCTGAGCAGAATCCAGCCACCGATGATCGGGGCGATGGCCGGCGCGATGCCGAACAGCATCGAGACCTGGCTCATCAACCGCTGGGCGTCATGGCCGTGGTACAGGTCACGGATCACCGCGCGGCCGACGATCATGCCCACGCCCGCCGACAGGCCCTGCAGCGCGCGGAACGCCAGCAGGGTCGGCAGGTCAGTGGACAGCGCGCAGCCGACCGAGGCCCCGGCAAATACCACCAGGCCACCGAGGATCACCCGCTTGCGGCCCCAGGCATCGGACAGCGGCCCGTGCGCCAGGCTCATCAGGCCATAGAACAGCAGGTAGACGCTGATGGTCTGCTGGACGGCCACCTCATCCACCGCCAGGCGCTGGGCCAGCTGCGGGAAGGCCGGGAAAATGGTGTCGATGGAGAACGGGCCGAACATGGCCAGGCCCGCGAGCAGCAGGGCCATGCGACGGGTGGACGGAGCAACAGCGGCGGTCATGTGAACGGTGTCCGGCAAGGCCATGCGCGGCACGCACGGCGGGCGCCGGTCCCGCTGCAGCAGGGACGGCGCCAGATGAATTCGGGTATCCGCCCATGATAGGCGGGGAATGCGCCCGATGCCATGCAGCACCGCACAAAACGCACGCCCCGGGCCATCGGCCATTCAGGCGCCGGCCCTGCCCGGGCGGCCCCGGCAGCAGGCCATAACCGGCTATAATCGGCGGGCAACACGGTGGGAGAAGCGGAACACCGCTGCCGAAGGCGCAACGCCCGTAATCGCTCAGGCCCGATACCACCCGCAACACAACTCTGGAGAGACCGGTTCGATCCGGCGCCGAAGGGGCACGAAGCTGCGGCCAGCCGCGCTTCCAAACTCTCAGGCAAAAGGACAGAGGGGCGCCCCGCAGCCCGCCATCCGGCGGCTTGTGCCCGTGCGTGTGCCCTTTCCTGACGGATCCTTCGCCATGTCCCAGAACACCCCTTCCCTGCGTGAGCTCGAGCACCACAGTGCGTTCGTCGAGCGCCATATCGGCCCCAATGACGCCGAGATCGCGCAGATGCTCGACGTCGTCGGCCACGCGTCGCTGGATGCGATGACCGATGCCATTGTGCCGGCCAAGATCAAGTCGCCGGCAGCGCTGGCGCTGCCGGAGTCGATCACCGAAGTGGAGGCGCTGGCGAAGATCCGCGCGATCGCCGACAAGAACACCGTGCTGCGCAGCTTCATCGGCCAGGGGTATTACGGCACCCACACGCCGAACGTGATCCTGCGCAACATCCTGGAAAACCCGGCCTGGTACACCGCCTACACCCCGTACCAGGCAGAGATCTCGCAGGGCCGCATGGAAGCGCTGATCAACTTCCAGACCTTGTGCGCCGACCTGACCGGCATGGAGATCGCCAACGCCTCGCTGCTGGACGAAGCCACCGCAGCGGCCGAAGCGATGACCCTGGCCAAGCGTTCCGCCAAGTCGAAGTCGGACACCTTCTTCGTGCACGATGCCGTGCACCCGCAGACCCTGGAGCTGCTGCGCACCCGCGCCGAGCCCATGGGCATCGTGCTGCGCGTCGGCACCCCGGCCGAAGCGCTGGAAGCGGACAGCTTCGGCGTGCTGCTGCAGTACCCGGATACGTTCGGCCAGGTGGCCGACTACCGGGCACTGGTCGAGGCCGTGCATGCACGCGGCGGCCTGGTCGCCGTGGCCACCGATCTGCTGGCGCTGACCCTGCTCGCCGCACCGGGCGAATGGGGCGCGGACATCGTGGTCGGCAACAGCCAGCGTTTCGGCGTGCCGTTCGGCTTCGGTGGCCCGCACGCGGCGTTCATGGCCTGCCGCGATGCCTACAAGCGCTCGATGCCCGGCCGCCTGATCGGCGTCTCGATCGATGCGCAGGGCAACCCGGCCTACCGCCTGACCCTGCAGACCCGCGAGCAGCATATCCGCCGCGAGAAGGCCACCTCCAACATCTGTACCGCACAGGTCCTGCTGGCGGTGATGGCCTCGATGTACGCCGTCTACCACGGTCCGGAAGGCCTGACCCGCATCGCCCGCCGCACGCACCGCCTGGCCGCGATCCTGGCCGCCGCACTGCGCAAGGCCGGCGTGCAGGTTGCTGGCGACTTCTTCGACACCCTGCACGTCACCGGTGTGCACGCCGATGAGATCCACGCCAAGGCGCGCGCCGCCGGCTACAACCTGCGCGCGATCGACAGCGACTCGGTCGGCATCAGCCTGGACGAGACCGCCACCCGCGCCGATGTGGTTGCGCTGGCCGCCGTCTTCGGTGCCCAAGCCGATGTGGATGCGCTGGATGCCAGCACCGCCGACGCGCTGCCGGCCGGGCTGCTGCGCCAGTCCGCGTTCCTGACCCATCCGGTGTTCAACACGCACCACAGCGAGCACGAACTGCTGCGCTACCTGCGCTCACTGGCCGACAAGGACCTGGCGATGGACCGCACGATGATCCCGCTGGGCTCGTGCACCATGAAGCTCAACGCCACCGCCGAGATGATCCCGGTGACCTGGCCGGAGTTCTCGCAGATCCATCCGCTGGTGCCGGCCGACCAGGCGCTGGGCTACAAGGAACTGATCGAGTCGCTGGAAGCGATGCTGGTCGAATGCACCGGCTACGATGCGGTCAGCCTGCAGCCGAACTCGGGTGCACAGGGCGAGTACGCCGGCCTGCTGGCGATCCGCGCCTACCACCGCTCGCGTGGTGAGGAGCATCGCGACATCTGCCTGATTCCGGATTCGGCCCACGGTACCAACCCGGCCTCGGCACAGATGTGCGGCATGAAGGTGGTGGTCACCAAGACCGATGCCAACGGCAACGTCGATGTCGAGGACATCCGCCTCAACGCCGAGAAGTACAGCGACCGCCTGGCCGCGATCATGATGACCTACCCGTCCACGCACGGCGTGTTCGAGGAGGAGGTGGTAGAGATCTGCGAGATCATCCACAAGCACGGCGGCCAGGTGTACACCGACGGTGCCAACATGAACGCCCTGGTCGGCGTGGCCAAGCCGGGCAAGTGGGGTTCGGACGTTTCCCACCTGAACCTGCACAAGACCTTCTGCATCCCGCACGGCGGCGGCGGCCCGGGCGTCGGCCCGTGCGCGGTCAAGGCGCACCTGGCCCCGTTCCTGCCGGGTAAGCTGGGTGACAACGGCCCCGTCGGCATGGTCAGCGCCGCCAGCTTCGGCAGCGCCTCGATCCTGCCGATCAGCTGGATGTACATCGCGATGATGGGCCGCGAGGGCCTGCGCAAGGCGACCCAGGTCGCGCAGCTCAATGCCAACTACATCGCCAAGCGCCTGGCGCCGCACTTCAGGACGCTGTACACCGGCCGCAACGGCCTGGTGGCGCATGAGTGCATCCTCGATGTGCGCCCGCTGGAGAAGAGCAGCGGCATCGGCGCCGAGGACGTGGCCAAGCGCCTGATCGACTTCGGCTTCCACGCGCCGACGCTGAGCTTCCCGGTAGCCGGCACGCTGATGGTCGAGCCCACCGAAAGCGAGTCGCTGCATGAGCTGGACCGCTTCATCGATGCCATGATCCAGATCCGCGAGGAAATCCGTGCGATCGAGGATGGACGCCTGGACCGCGAGGACAATCCGCTGAAGAACGCGCCGCACACCGCCACCGCGGTGACGGCCAGCGAGTGGACCCACGCCTACCCGCGCGAGCTGGCCGCCTTCCCGCTGCCCAGCCTGAAGCTGCAGAAGTACTGGCCGCCGGTGGCCCGCGTCGACAACGTCTACGGCGACAAGAACGTGATGTGCGCCTGCATCCCGGTCGACGCCTACAAGGACGATGAAGTCGAAGCGTGATTGACGGAACGGCCCGCGCAAGCGGGCCGTTTTCGTTTACGGTAGCGCCGGGCCATGCCCGGCGAGCGCAGCGGCTGAACCGATCACGGATCCGGCATCTGCCCCAGGCTCAACTGCCAGGACACACCGAACCGGTCCTGCACCCAGCCGTAGCGGTTGCTGAAATCGTAGTCGCCCACCGGCATCAGCCAGTGCCCGCCCTCGCCCAGCACGCGCGCCGCGCGCTCGAACTGTTCGGCGCCACCGCACTCGACGAACAGCGAGATCGACGGACTGAAGGTGAAGTCGTGCACATCCAGGCTGTCGAAGCACAGATAGTTGGTGCCGCCGAGCATGAAGGTCGCCTGCCGCACCTGGCCGGGCACTCCCGCCCCTGCGCCGTCGGGATGGCGTTGCAGGGCAAGCAGCCGGAAATCGGCGAACGCCTCGGCGTACAGGGCCAGGGCCGCCTCGGCCTGGCCGGTGAACATCAGGAACGGACGACTGCGCAGCATGGGGTGCTCCAGTTCAGCGGGCCGATGACGGCCCCGCGAACAGGATGGCACGCAGAATGTATGCCCGCTGTAGAGCCAAGCCCACGCTCGGCTGTACGGATCAGGCCTCGCGCATGCGGCGCGCGATCGCACTGCCGGCCGCGATCGTGGCGGTCAGGGCCACCATCGACAGGAACTGCAGGCGCGTATGCGCCTCGCTCAGCAGCAGGCCGAAGATCAGTGCCAGGATCGCCAGGGCGCAGCAGGTCAGCCACGGGAAACCGGCCATGCGGAACGGCAGGCGCGAGCCGAGGCGGTCCGCACGGCGGCGCAGCACCAGTTGAGAAAGCAGCGACAGGGTCCACACCAGCAGGCAGGTCGAGCCGACGATGTTCAGCAGTACCGGCAGCACCTTGTCCGGGAACAGCAGTTCCATCACCGTCGCGGCAAACCCGAACAGCACGCTGGCCAGAACGGCGATCACCGGCACCTGCCGCGGGTCGGTCCAGCCCAGCACGGCCGGTGCCTCGCGGCGCTGCGCCAGCGAATACATCATCCGCGACGCGCCGTAGAGGTTGGCGTTGAGGGCCGACAGCAGGGCGATCACTGCGATCAGCGTGATGGCCGTGCCCGCCCCCGGAATGCGGGCCGCATCCAGCACCGCGGCGAACGGCGACTTCAGCGCTTCGCTGGTCCACGGCACCACGGCGATGATCACGCTCAGCGAGCCGATGTAGAACACCAGGATGCGCCAGGCCACGGTGCGGATGGCGCGGGCGATGCTGCGCTCGGGATCCTCGGTCTCGGCCGCGGCAACGGCCACGATCTCGGTGCCGCCGAAGGCGAACACCACCACCAGCAGGGCTGCGCCGATACCGGCCAGGCCCTGCGGTGCAAAACCGCCGTGTGCGGTGAAGTTGCTCAGTCCCGGAGAGGTCACCTGCGGCAGCCAGCCCATCAGCAGCGCGAAACCGATGGCGATGAACGCCAGGATCGCCACCACCTTGAGAATGGCGAACCAGAACTCGAACTCACCGAAATTCCTGACCCCCAGCAGGTTGATCGCGGTGAAGAACAGCATGAACGCCAGGGCGGCCATCGGCACCGGAATGGCAGGCCAGACCGTGGCCAGCAGGCCCGCCGCTCCCACGGCCTCGGCGGCGATCACGATCACCAGCTGTACCCACCAGAGCCAGCCGACAGTCGCCCCTGCCGTGGCGCCCATGGCGTCGGCGGCATAGACCGAGAACGCGCCGCTGGTCGGCTTGGCCGCCGCCATTTCGCCCAGTGCGTTCATCACGATGATCACCAGTGCGCCGGCCACCAGGTACGACACCAGCACCGCCGGGCCGGCCGCCTGTACGCCCACACCGGACCCCAGGAACAGGCCCGCGCCGATGGCGCTGCCCAACCCCATCATGATCAGCTGGCGTGGCTTGAGCGAATGGCCCAGGCGGGAGGGCGAGGCAGGCGTAACGGGGCTGGCGGGCATCGGCAGGAGTGGGCGGCGGCTACAGGGGCGTCACCTTACCCTGTCCCGCGCCTGTGGGGATAGGCACAGTGCAGCAGGCCGCTCAGGCCAGCGCCGGCTCGCCGATGCGGGCGCGGTAGGCGCGCGGCGAGAAACCGGTTTCGGCCTTGAACTTACGGGTGAACGCGCTCTGGTCACTGAACCCGCAGGCCTGGCCGATGCAGGCGATGCTGTCGTCGCCATGCAGCAGATGCATGGCCATCTGGATCCGCAGCCGCGTCAGCACCTGCTGCGGGGTCATCTGGAACACCTTGCGGAAGCTGCGCTCCAGCTTGGACAGCGAGAACCCGGTGATGTCCAGCAATGTCTGCATGCGCACGTTCTCGGCGTAATGCGCGTTGAGATGGGCCAGGGCCAGCCGCAGCTGCTCGTACTGGGTTCCCAGGCTGTCTTTCTGGCCCAGGTCGCGCGAGATGCCGATCAGGCCCTCGATGCTGCCGTCGACCACCAGCGGCCGCTTGCAGGTCAGGCACCAGCCCGGCTCGCGGTTGGCGAACAGGTGCAGCTCCATCAGGTTCTCGATCACCTCGCCGGACAGCACGCGTGCGTCCTGGTCGACATAGTCCGCACTGAGGCCGGTCGGGTAGATCTCGGCCGCGGTACGCCCGATCACGTCCTTGCGCGCGCGCAGGCCCAGCCGCCGCAGCATGGTCTGGTTGACGTGGGTGTAACGGCCCTGGCGGTCCTTTATGAAGAACAGCACGTCCGGGATGGCGTCGAACAGGGCTTCGATGTCGGCAGGCTCGACTCGCATGCGCCAAGCATAGCCGAGGCGCCCTTGTCCGCGCGATCACCTGCGCGGGACCGGGGCTTAACGTCTGGCGCGCGAGGGTAGAGGTTGACTTCCCCGCTACAGGACCTGGACCCATGGCCGCCAGCAAGCCCTCCGGCAAGCGCGCACCCGCCCCCTCCCCCGACCATCGCCGTGGCGACGGCGACGAACTGCACCTGCACGCCGGCGGCACGCACCCCCCGATGACCACGGCCCAGGGCATTCCCGTCGCCGACAACCAGAACTCGCTGCGCCAGGGCCCACGAGGCCCCACCCTGCTGGAGGACTTCATCCTCCGCGAGAAGATCACCCACTTCGACCATGAGCGCATCCCGGAGCGCATCGTGCATGCCCGCGGCAGCGCCGCCCACGGCTATTTCGAACTCACCCACTCGCTGGCCAAGTACACCCGTGCGCGCATCCTTGGCGAAGTCGGAAAGAAGACTCCGGTGTTCACCCGCTTTTCCACCGTGGCCGGCGGTGCCGGGTCGGTCGACACCCCCCGCGACGTGCGGGGTTTCGCGGTGAAGTTCTACACCCCTGAAGGCAACTGGGACCTGGTGGGCAACAACATCCCGGTGTTCTTCATCCAGGACGCAATGAAGTTTCCCGACCTGGTGCATGCGGTGAAGATGGAACCGGACCGCGCGTTCCCGCAGGCAGCGAGCGCGCACGACACGTTCTGGGACTTCATTTCGTTGATGCCCGAATCGATGCACATGATCATGTGGGCGATGAGCGACCGCGCCATTCCACGCTCGCTGCGCATGATCGAAGGCTTCGGCGTGCACAGCTTCCGCCTGTTGAACGAGGCCGGCGACTCCACCTTCGTCAAATTCCACTGGCGGCCGAAGCTGGGCATCCAGTCCACGGTGTGGGACGAGGCGTTGAAGCTGCAGGCCGCGGACAACGATTTCCATCGGCGCGACCTGTTCGAGGCGATCGAGCGTGGCGACTTCCCCGAATGGGAACTGGCCGTGCAGCTGTTCACGGAAGAGGAGGCCGACGCATTTCCGTTCGATCACCTGGACCCGACCAAGATCATTCCCGAATCGCTGGTGCCGCTGAAGGTGATCGGGCGCATGGTGCTGGATCGCTGGCCGGACAACTTCTTCGCCGAAACCGAGCAGGTGGCCTTCTGCCCGGCCAACGTGCCGCCCGGCATCGACTTCAGCAACGACCCGCTGCTGCAGGGCCGGTTGTTCTCCTACCTGGATACCCAGCTGATCCGCCTGGGCGGGCCCAACTTCCACCAGATCCCGGTGAATGCGCCAAAGTGCCCGTTTGCCAACCACCAGCGCGATGGGCATATGCAGATGCAGGTGCCCAAGGGCCGCGTGGCCTACGACCCCAGTTCGCTGGAGGACGACAGCCCGCGCGAGACACCGGCCGGATTCCGCAGCCATGCCAGCGCGGATGACGGCCGCAAGGGGCGCACGCGTGCCGAGAGCTTCGCCGACCATTACAGCCAGGCACGGATGTTCTTCCGCAGCCTGGAAGCACCCGAGCAGGCACATCTGGCCTCGGCACTGGTATTCGAGCTGTCCAAGGTGGAAACGCCCAAAGTGCGCGTGCGTACCGTCAGCCACCTGCGCAACATCGACGAAACCCTCGCGCAGCGGGTGGCGGAAGGACTGGCGCTGCCCACCCTGCCCGACCCGGCACCCACTGCTACGCCGGCACAGGACATGCCCCCCGCACCGGAAGTCCGCGTGATCGGTCGCAACAAACCCACCCTGCAAGGGCGCTGCATCGGCATCCTGTTTGATGAAGGCTCCGATGCCGGTGTCATCAGCAGCCTGCGCAAGGCCGCAGAGAAGGCCGGTGCCGCGGTGAAGCTGGTGGCTCCCAAGGTGGGCGGCGCCACCCTGAGCAACGGCAAGCTGCAAGCGGCCGACGGGCAACTGGCGGGGACTCCATCGGCGGTGTTCGATGCGGTCGCGATCGTGCTCAGCGAGGAGGCCGGCAAGCGGCTGTCCAGCGACAGCGCGGGGCTGGAATTTGCCAGCACCGCGTGGGCACACCTGAAGGCCATCGGCAGCGATGAAGGAGGCCGGGTGCTGCTCAAGGCGGCGCGCGTGGGCAAGGATGCGGGCATCGTCGACGCGGGCGATGCCGGCGCTTTCCTCGCCGTCGCCGCCACCCGCCAGTGGGCCCGCGAACCGAAGCTGCGGCAACTGGCCTGACCGCCTCACCCCCATCGCCTGCAAGGAGACGTGTCATGCCCCGTGGAGACAAATCCGCCTATACCGACAAGCAGAAGCGCCAGGCCGAACACATCGAGGAAAGCGAGCGCGAGCGTGGTGCCAGTGAGAGCACCGCCGAGCGCATCGCGTGGGCCACCGTGAACAAGCAGGATGGCGGAGGCAAGCGCAGTGGCAGTGCCCGCAAGGGCGCCAAGAAGACTGCGAAGAAGGCGGCGAAGAAAGCACCGGCGAAGAAGGCCGCAAAGAAGACTGTCGCGAAGAAAGGGCCCGCGAAGAAGTCCACCGCCAGCACGCGCAGTGCGGCCGCGAAGAAGGCAGCGGCAACCCGGGCGGCAAAGAAGGCGGCACGCTCGACCGCCGCGAAGAAGGCCGCGCGGACCCGCGCAGGCGGTTGAGATGCACCCGGCAGCGCAGCGGGCACACGATGCCTGCGGCCCTGCACGGTGACGTGGGGGCCCCCCCGCCGCCGCCCCCCCCCCCCCCGCCCCCCCCCGGGCTGCGCCAGCGAGCGGGCGATGCCGGCGCCGATGCCGCTGGAGGCACCGGTGATCAGGATGGTTCGGGAATGGCTCATGGCAGGTCTCCGGAAGGGCTAGGGGGAAATGCCGGGTCGTGCCCGGTGCAGTCACGGTAGACGGCCTGCTTCGTCGCGATAAGATGGCGACTGCTGACTACCTTGTATAGATCCGCTAACCAATGTCCGTCGATCTCAATGCCCTCGCGGTGTTCCAGCGGGTAGCCGACTGCAGTAGCTTCACCGCGGCGGCCCAGCAACTGGGCGTGACCCGGTCGGCCGTCAGCCAGACCATCGCCCGGTTGGAACAGTCGCTCGGTGTCGCTCTGGTGCTGCGCACCACCCGCAGCGTCAACCTCACCGATGCCGGCCAGGCGCTGCTTGCGGCGGTCAGACCCGCCCTGGCTGAACTGGACAGCGCCGTGGAGTCCACGCTACGTCGCGGCAGCACCCTCAAGGGCCAGCTGCGCTTGGCCGTGTCCTCCATTGCCGAGCATTTCCTGGCCGGTCCCCTGCTGGCCAGCTTCGCCGCCCGGCACCCGGAGCTGCAGCTGGACATCACGGTGACCGATGAGGAGTTCGACATTGTCGAGGCGGGTTTCGACGCGGGCGTGCGTCTGGGCGAGGTGATCGCCCAGGACATGGTGGCGATTCCGGTGTCCGGCCGGCAGCGGCAGGTGGTGGTGTGCACTCCGCGGTATGGGCAGCAGCACGGCATGCCCAGGCACCCGCGCGAGCTGCCCGGGCACCGTTGCATCGGCTGGCGCGCCGCACCACGCAAGGCGCCCTATCGCTGGGAATTCGAAGAGCGCGGACGCGAGTTCAGCGTCGATGTACAGCCGGAGATCACCAGCAATGACATGGCCACGATGACCCGCCTGGCATTGGCGGGCGCCGGGCTGGCCTTCGGCATGGAGGACACATGGCGCCCGTGGCTGCAGCGTGGGGAACTGGTCAGCGTGCTGGAGCCGTACTGTCCGTGGTTCGCAGGGTTCTTCCTGTATTACCCCAGCCGGCGCCAGGCCGAGCCGAAGCTGCGGGCACTGATCGAGCATCTGCTGGAACAGCGCGCCGCATGACGCCGGGCAGGCCCCGCTTCACGCCGCCGGCGCGGCCACCTTCTCCAGGATCCGCTTGCCGCTGATCTCAAGCGCGGCATCTTCCTGCTCCTGCTGCTGCCGCGCCAGCTTCGCGCCAGGGCACTGCGCCAGCATGTAATTGGCGTCGAAGTTGAGCTTCTCCACCAGGAAGTCGACGAATGCGCGCACCTTCGGCGAGACCAGGCGGCCGCCGGCAAAGACCGCGTTGAAATCCACCTCCGGACCTGTCCACCCGGCAAGCACGCGACGGACCATGCCTGACTCGACGAACGGTTTGGCCATCACATCGCCGGTCAGCAGCAGGCCTTCACCGCACACCAGGGCGCCGTTGAGCGCGGACATGTCGTTGGCCGTCATCAGCGGCGTCACCGGGAAGTCACGCAGTTCCCCTCCGTTCTCGCCCAGCTGCCAGGTAAAGCGCGGTGAATTGCCAGTGTGGTAGGGCTTGCGCATGGCCAGGATGCGATGGAACTGAAGCTCTTCCGGGTGCAGTGGTTCGCCGTAGCGCTCGATGTAGGCTGGGCTGGCGAACACCTGCGTGCGCAGGCTGCCGAGCTTGCGTGCGACCAGGTTGGAATCGGGCAGGGCGCCGACGCGCAGGGCCAGATCGGCTTCACCGGCGATCAGGTCGAGCTTCTCGTTGCCCATGTGCATGTCCAGGCGGATTTCCGGGTACTGCGCATGGAACTGCCCCAGCAACGGCGCGATCCAGGTGATGCCGATGGAGTAAGGCACAGTGAAACGCAGCCAGCCGCGCGGGCCGGACTGCAACTGGCTGACCGCGCTCTCGGCTTCTTCCAGCTCGCGCGCGATGCGCTGGCAGTGCTCGTGGTAGATCGAGCCCGCCTCGGTCAGGCCAAGACGGCGCGTGGTCCGGTGCAGCAGGCGCGCGCCCAGCCGTGTCTCCAGCTCCTGCACCTTGCGGCTGACAGTGGTCTTGGGCAGGCCGAGCGCTTTGGCAGCTGCGATGAAGCTGCCCTGCTCGACCACTTTGACGAAGATCAGCGTTTCATTGAGATCGTGGGACATGGTCGGGAGTCCTGGACGTCGGGGGTGGGACAATCGTGACAGATCGATTGGACCGGGAACGGGATGATTATTCCCCTTAATCAGGACTAATCAAGTAAAGGTTTGAGGTCTATCGTGGCGCCATTCGTGAAATGGAGTCCCCCCGCCATGAGCCTGCGCAACATTCTTGCCCGTTTCCGGCATGCCGGCCAGAACGCCCTGGATCTGGCGATGACCGTTGAGATCCGCCCGAGTTCCTTGGTGCACAAGGATTTCCGTGAGTTTACCGCGCCCATGCGGCAGCAGCGTGGCGGTGCCATCCGCTTGGCGCCGCAGAAGAGCGATCGACTGCGCCGAATCGGGACTATCCCGGATTTGGGAGGAAATGTCCCGTGAATGGGATTCTGATGCCCGAAGTCCTGGTCCTCGGCGGAACCGGTGCGGTCGGCCAGGGCGTGGTCGGTGCGCTGCTGGAAGCCGGCAGCCCGGTGCTGGTGGTCGGCCGCGATCCAGGACGGTTGGCGTCGCTGGAAGCGCAGTTCGCCGATGAGCCCGGCCTGCAGACCATGCTGGGTTCACTGGCAGACGACGGTTCGGCGCAGGTCCTGGCCGAGCGCGTCGCGCAACGCCCTCGGCCGTTGGCGGCGGTGATCGCGGCCATGGGCGGTCCTTACAACCGTGGCCGGGTGATGGACCGCAAGGGCGACGAACTGCTCGGCGCACTGCAGGCCGACCTGATGCCCCATGTGCATGCGGTACGCCACCTGCTGCCGCTGCTGCGTGACAACGTGCATGCGCGGCGCTACGTGATGATCGGCAGCCCTGCCGGTCTCAAGCCCTGGGCCGGCTACGGCGAGACCTCGATCACCACCGCCGCCCTGCGCATGTACGCGCAGGTGGTGCACCAGGAAGCACAGGCGGTCGGTGTCCGTGCGCAGATGCTGGAGGTGTGCAGCCCGGTGTGTACACCGGCCAACGCCGCCAACGCCTGCATCGAGTGGCCGAGCTCGCTGCTGGTCGGCCGGCGCGTGGTGTCGCTGCTTGATGGCTGCCGCGACAACCGCGCCATCGTTCGCTGCGACAGCAGCGATGCGGAACTGCCGCGGGGCCTGCTGCGACTGGAAGTTCCACCACCGTGGCGCGACGCCCTCGGTGTCGCTTGACCTTGACCTTGGTTGAGGTTGCAGCATACGCCGCACTTTCTGATAGCCATTCTCATTAGCTGTACCACCCCTCCGTACGGATGCATGCCATGACTTCCCCCAAAACCACCCCACATCGTTTCGGCCATCGCATTGCGATGGTCGGCGTGTCGATCCTCGCCGCGGCGGTGCTCGCTGCCTGCAGTGGCGGCCATGCCGAAGAAGCCGGCGCACCGCCCCCGCCGCAGGTCAGCGCAGCCCCGGTGCTGGTCAAGCAGATCAGCCAATGGGACGAGTTCAGCGGCCGCATCGAGGCGGTGCAGAGCGTTGAACTGCGTCCACGCGTGTCCGGCTACATCGACAAGGTCAACTACGTCGAAGGCCAGGAAGTGAAGAAGGGCGATGTGCTCTTCACCATCGACGCGCGCAGCTACCAGGCCGAGTACGATCGCGCCGCCGCTGAACTGGCCCGCGCCCGCACCCAGGCAACCCTGGCCCGCAGTGAATCGGAGCGGGCCAAGCGCCTGGCCGAGCAGCAGGCGATCTCCACCGAGACCGCCGAGCAGCGTCGCGCTGCGGCAGACCAGTCCGGCGCAGCCGTGCAGGCCGCGCAGGCGGCACTGGATGCTGCCCGGCTCAACCTGGAGTTCACCAAGGTGCGTGCGCCGATCGACGGCCGTGCCGGCCGCGCGATGGTCACCGCGGGCAACCTGGTCACCGCCGGCGACAGCGCCAGCGTGCTGACCACGCTGGTCTCGCTGGACACCGTGTTCGTCTACTTCGATGCCGACGAAAGCACTTTCCTGCGTTACGCGCAGATGGCACGCAAGGGCGAGCGCCCGAGCGAGCGCGACAGCCACCTGCCGGTGAAGGTTGGCCTGTCGGGTGAAGAAGGCTACCCGCACGCGGGCAAGGTCGACTTCCTCGACAACCAGGTTGCACGCAGCACCGGCACCATCCGCGTGCGTGCGCTGCTGGACAATGCCGACCGGCAGTTCACCCCGGGGCTGTTCGCCCGTGTGCAGCTGCTGGGCAGTGGCCAGTTCCAGGCGATGCTGATCGACGACAAGGCTGTGCTGACCGACCAGGACCGCAAGTACGTGTACGTGGTCGACAAGGATGGCAAGGCCCAGCGCCGCGACATCCGCCTTGGCCGCACGGCGGAAGGCCTGCGCATCGTCGAGCAGGGCCTGTCCGCAGGCGACAAGGTCATCATCGATGGCGTGCAGAAGGTCTTCATGCCGGGCATGCCGGTGCAGGCCAAGGCGGTGGCGATGCAGCCGGCTGCGGCCGCCGCACCAGGCCGTGATGCCACTGCTGCGCTGAACCGCTGATCCGCCGTCTCCTGATCCGAGTTTCCGCTTAGCTGCCGGCGCCAGCGGCGGCCTTCCCTGCCTTCGTCATATCGGCGAGGGGCAGGGTGGCTGTTGCCCGCCGGCGGCATTTCCCAGGAATTCCTCCATGGACTTTTCCCGTTTCTTCATCGACAGGCCGATCTTCGCGGCGGTACTGTCGATCGTGATCTTCGCCGCAGGCCTGATCACGATTCCGATTCTGCCCATCAGCGAGTACCCGGAAGTGGTGCCGCCGTCGGTGGTCGTGCGCACGGTCTATCCGGGCGCCAATCCCAAGGTCATCGCCGAAACCGTCGCCACGCCGCTTGAAGAGGCGATCAACGGCGTCGAGGGCATGATGTACCTCAAGTCGGTCGCCGGTTCCGACGGCGTGCTGCAGATGACCGTCACCTTCCGCCCCGGCACTGATCCGGACGCGGCGGCGGTGAAGGTGCAGAACCGTGTGGCGCAGGCGCAGGCACGCCTGCCCGAGGACGTACGCCGGCAGGGCGTGACCACGCAGAAGCAGTCGCCCACCTTCCTGATGGTCGTGCATCTGACGTCGCCCAATGGCAAGTACGACACCCTGTACCTGCGCAACTACGCCCGCCTGCACGTCAAGGACGCGCTGGCACGCATTCCCGGCGTGGGCGACGCGCAGATCTTCGGTGGTGGTGACTACGCCATGCGCGCATGGCTGGACCCGGACAAGGTTGCTTCGCGCGGCCTGACGGCCAGCGACGTGGTGCGTGCCATGCGTGAGCAGAACGTGCAGGTCTCTGCGGGTCAGCTCGGCGCCGAGCCGCTGCCGAACAGCCAGTTCCTGACCCTGATCAATGCCCAGGGCCGCCTGCGCAGCGAGCAGGAGTTCGGCGACATCGTGCTCAAGAGCGGTGTCGACGGCGAGATCGTGCGCCTGTCCGACGTTGCCCGCCTGGAACTGGGCGCTGGCGACTACACCCTGCGCTCGCAGCTCGACGGCAAGAATGCGGTGGGTATCGGCATCTTCCAGTCGCCCGGTGCGAATGCACTGGAGATTCGCGACAAGGTCATCGCCACGATGGACGAGATGCAGAAGACCATGCCCGCCGACGTGAAGTACGAAGCGGTGTATGACACCACCATCTTCGTGCGTGATTCGATCAAGGCGGTGGTCTCGACCCTGCTTGAAGCGATCGCCCTGGTGGTGCTGGTGGTGATCCTGTTCCTGCAGACCTGGCGCGCGTCGATCATTCCGCTGATCGCGGTTCCGGTGTCGGTGGTCGGTACCTTCGCAGCGCTGTACGTACTGGGCTTCTCGATCAACACGCTGAGCCTGTTCGGCCTGGTGCTGGCGATCGGCATCGTGGTCGACGACGCGATCGTGGTGGTGGAGAACGTTGAACGCAACATCGAAGAAGGTCTGTCGCCGACCGCAGCCGCCCACCAGGCCATGCGTGAGGTGTCCGGCCCGATCGTTGCGATCGCACTGGTGCTGTGCGCGGTGTTCGTGCCGATGGCGTTCCTGTCGGGCGTCACCGGTCAGTTCTACAAGCAGTTCGCTGTCACCATCGCCATTTCCACGGTGATCTCGGCGATCAACTCGCTGACCCTGTCGCCGGCCCTGGCCGCCCGCCTGCTGAAGGCCCATGGCGCTCCGAAGGATGGCCCGAGCCGTCTGATCGATCGCCTGTTCGGCTGGGTGTTCCGCCCGTTCAACCGCTTCTTCAAGTCCAGCTCGGAGAAGTACGAGCGCGGCGTGGCGCGCATCCTCGGCCGTCGCGGCGCCGTGTTCGTGGTCTACGCGATCCTGCTGGTCGGTACCGGTGTGATCTTCAAGCTGGTGCCGCCGGGCTTCATCCCGACCCAGGACAAGCTGTACCTGATCGCGGGCGTGAAGCTGCCGGAAGGTTCGTCGATCGCACGTACCGATGAAATGCTGCGCAAGGTCGCCAAGATCGCCCAGGAAACCGACGGCGTGGCGCATACCATCTCGTTCCCGGGCCTGAACGCGCTGCAGTTCACCAACACCCCGAATACCGGTGTGGCGTTCATTCCGCTCAAGCCGTTCAACGAGCGTCATGGCCGGACCGCGGCGGAGATCAACGCCGAGATCAACCAGAAGATCGCAGGCCTGCAGGAGGGCTTCGCGTTCGCGATGATGCCGCCGCCGATCCTGGGCCTGGGCAACGGCAATGGCTACCAGATGTTCATCGAGGACCGCGGCAACCTGGGCTACGGCGCGCTGCAGAATGCCGTGCAGGCGATGCAGGGGACCGTTGCACAGACTCCGGGCATGGCCTTCCCGATCAGCAGCTACCAGGCCAACGTGCCGCAGCTGGATGCGGAAGTGGACCGTGTGAAAGCGAAGGCGCAGGGCGTGCAGCTGACCGAGCTGTTCGACACGCTGCAGACCTACCTGGGTTCGGCGTACGTCAACGACTTCAACCAGTTCGGCCGCACCTGGCAGGTGATCGCCCAGGCGGACGGCCCGTTCCGTGAGAGCGTCGAGGACATCGCCAAGCTGCGCACCCGCAACGACCGCGGCGAGATGGTGCCGATCGGTTCGATGGTGACCATCAAGCAGACGTTCGGCCCGGACCCGGTGCTGCGTTTCAACGGCTACCCGGCAGCGGACCTGGCCGGCGAAGCCGACCCGCGCCTGCTGTCCTCGGCGGAAGCGATGAACAAGCTGACCGAGATCGCCGGGCAGGTGCTGCCGGTCGGCATGGCCACCGAATGGACCGACCTGAGCTACCAGCAGGCCACCCAGGGCAAGGCCGCGTTCATCGTGTTCCCGGTGGCGATCATGCTGGCCTTCCTCGTGCTGGCCGCGCTGTACGAGAGCTGGTCGCTGCCGCTGGCGGTGATCCTGATCGTGCCGATGACCCTGCTGTCGGCTCTGTTCGGCGTATGGCTGACCGGCGGCGACAACAACGTGTTCGTGCAGGTGGGCCTGGTGGTGCTGATGGGCCTGGCATGCAAGAACGCGATCCTGATCGTCGAGTTCGCCCGTGAGCTGGAGATGGGCGGCAAGGGCATCGTCGAGGCCGCGCTGGAAGCCTGCCGCCTGCGCCTGCGCCCGATCGTGATGACCTCCATCGCGTTCATCGCCGGCACCGTGCCGCTGGTGCTTTCGCATGGTGCGGGTGCCGAGGTGCGCTCGGTGACCGGTATCACGGTGTTCGCTGGCATGCTGGGCGTCACCCTGTTCGGCCTGTTCCTGACCCCGGTGTTCTACGTCGCCCTGCGCAAGTTCGTCACCCGCAACGGCGGTGGCCAGCTGGTGCAGCACGGCGAGCCCACCATTCATCACTGATACGGAACCCCGTCGCCGCCGGTCGATGATCGGCGGCGGCTTCTCCCTCCAAAGGCATGAATCCATGAACACCCATCAGAACAAGATCGCGCTGGTTACCGGCGCTACCCGTGGCATCGGTGCCGAGACCGTGCGTCAGCTGGCGAAGGAAGGCGTGCACACGCTGCTGGCCGGCCGCAAGCGTGAGACGGCGGTGGAGCAGGCACTGAAGCTGCAGGCGGAAGGCCTGCCGGTGGAAGCGCTGCAGCTGGACGTTACCGATGCTGCGAGCATCGCCGACGCGGTCGAGCAGGTGCGCCAGCGTCACGGCCGGCTGGACATCCTGGTCAACAACGCCGGCATCATGATCGAGAACCCGGCACAGGCACCGTCGGAGCAGTCGCTGGATACGTGGCGTCGCACCTTCGACACCAATGTGTATGCACTGGTGGCGGTGACCCAGGCGTTCCTGCCGCTGCTGAAGCAGGCCAAGGCCGGGCGCATCGTCAACGTGTCCAGCATCCTCGGCTCGCAGACCCTGCACGCCGACCCGGGTTCGGGCATCTATGACTTCAAGATTCCGGCCTACAACGCCTCCAAGGCGGCGGTGAACAGCTGGACGCTGGCCCTGGCATACGAGCTCCGCAGCTCGCCGATCAAGGTGAACACCGTGCACCCGGGCTACGTCAAGACCGACATGAATGGTGGCAACGGCGAGATCGAGATCGCCGAAGGTGCGCGTTCCAGCGTGCAGATGGCGCTGATCGGCCCTGAAGGCCCGAGTGGCAGCTTCACCTATCTGGGCGAGGTGCTGCCATGGTGATCCGCACCCTGGCGGTGGCCGTTTCCAGCCTCGTGCTGGCCGGCTGTGTCACCGTCGGTCCCAATTACAAGGCGCCCCAGCAGGAGCCTGTCGTCCTGCAGGGCGCGGAGCAGCCGGTGTTCAGCACCACATCGCCCGTTGCCAGCTGGTGGGCGCAGTTCGATGACCCGGTGCTGGAAGAGCTGGTGCACGGCGCACTGTCGAGCAATCTTGACCTGCGCGTGGCCGTGGCGCGTGTCAGCCAGGCGCGGGCGGTGTTCGTCGAAAGCCGCTTCGACCAGGCACCGCACGTGACCGCAGGCGGCAGTTACGACCGCCGCAAGCAACCCGATCCGCAGCTGGGTGGGCAGCGGGTGTTCAGTGAAAGCTACCAGCTCGGGTTCGATGCGGGCTGGGAGCTGGATCTGTTCGGCCGCAAGCGCCGTGCTGCCGAAGCGGCACGCGCCGATCTGGGGGCCGAGCAGGCCAACCTGGCCGATGCGCAGGTACTGGTTGCCGCCGAAGTGGCACGCAACTACTTCGAGCTGCGCGGCACGCAGAAGCGCATCGCCGTGGCCCAGCACACACTGGTCAATCTGCGTGATACGCAGAAGCTGACCGAGGCGCGCTGGGAACTGGGTGCCGGCAGCGAGCTGGATGTGCAGAGCAGCCGTGCCCGGCTGAAGGCGATCGAGGCCGATATTCCCCTGCTGGAAGTGGCCGAGACGCAGTCCCGCAATCGCCTGGCGGTGCTGCTGGGCCAGCGCCCGGAAGTACTGGCCGACATGCTCGCGCCGCATGAGGTGCCGGCGTTCGCCAAGCCGTTGCCGCTGGGCGATACCCGCGAGCTGCTGCGCCAGCGTGCCGACGTGCGTGCGGCCGAGCGGCGGCTGGCAGCCGCCACGGCACGGGTGGGGGTGGCAACGGCCGATCTGTTCCCGCGGTTGTCGCTTTCCGGTTTCGTCGGCTTCCTCGGCGGCGACGCCAATGGCCTGGTCAACGGTAGCAACAAGGCCTGGTCGCTGACGCCGTCGTTGAGCTGGGCAGCCTTCGATTTCGGAACCGTGCGCGCACGTCTGCGTGCCAGCAAGGCCGAGGCCGAGGGCGTTGCCGCGCAGTACGAGCAGACGGTGCTGCTGGCACTGGAAGACACCGAGAACGCGCTGACACGCTACTCCAAGCAGCAGGCACGGCTGGCGATCGTGGTGGAGCAGGCGCAGGCCGCACGACGAGCCGAGTCGCTGGCGCAGATCCGCTATCGCGAGGGCTCGGAAGACTTCCTGACCCTGCTCGACGCGCAGCGCACCCAGCTGGCCGCCGATGATGCACTGGCGGCCGCCGAGGCGGAGGTCAACGTCAGCGTAGTCGGCGTATACAAGGCGCTGGGTGGTTGGGGCCAGTCCCCGCAGGCGCCGAGCGTGGCACAGGTGAATTGACCGGACGGGGACGGAGGCAGTGGCCTCCGTCCTCGTTTCCGGTCAGGGCCACCGATGGGCGGGCGCCTGCCGCCCTGCCATGCCGTCCTCCACACTTTGCGAACTCAGGCAGGGCAGCGCGGCGTGAGCCGTGGACACCGTCACATTCATGACGCTTCTGACTCTCCCGGAAGCGCCTTCTGCCGTGTAACAAGTGGGGCGGGCCATCAGAGGACAGGCGATGACGGACGGCAAGCGGGATACCCAACGAATGTTGTTCGGCGATCCGGGACCACCCGGTGCAGGACTGTCCGTCGCGGTGGTCGTTCTGCTGGTGCTGGCGATGCTGGCCGCGGCCATCGGCTTCGTACGGCTGCCGGACTCCATGCTGGGCCTGGGCCTGATCGGCGTGGCCGTGCTGCTGGCCATCGGCGCTCGCATCTGCCAGGCGCGCGATCAGCACCAGGCGCTGTATCGCCTGTTGGCGCGGCAGCCGCCGCGGTGAACGCGGCGGCAACCCGACTCAGGGCCGGGGCCAGTCCAGCTCGACCACCAGCGGGAAGTGATCCGAGGGCAGCACGCCGTCGATGCGACGGTCATCGGTCAGGAAGCTGCGCGCACGGAAGCCTCTCACCAATACCCAGTCCAGCTGCGTGGTGGCCTTGCCGGTGAAATCATGGAAGGTCAGGCGCGGCCCCTGGGGAGACGCCACCTGGGTGCGTGCGTCCTGCAGAACGCGGGTGAGCGTCGCGTAGGTTCCGCCCCCGGGTTCACTGTTGAAGTCGCCCGTCAGCACCACCGGCAGATCCGGCGGCAGCGTCGCCACCCGCCTGCCGATCAGCTCGGCTCCCTTGACCCGGCGCGGTTCGTCTTCGTCGCGATAGGGCAGGTGGGTGTCCATGAAGTAGAAGCGGCGGCCATCGTCAAGGCGACGGAACAGGGCCCAGGTCACCATGCGCGGGTACAGGTTGCCCCAGGTGATGCTGCCGGCGACCTCCGGTGTATCGGACAGCCAGAAGTTGCCCGATTCCTCCACGGCCAGCACCCGCGTGTCGTAGAACACGCCCATGTGCTCATCGCCGCTGCCACCGCGCCGTCCTTCACCGAACCACGCGTAGCCGGGCAGGTGGCCGGCGAGATAGTCGGCCTGTTCCTGTACCAGCTCCTGGGTGCCGATGACGGCCGGGCGGGCATCCAGGATGACCTTGACCATCGCATCGCGGCGATCCGGCCAGCGCTTGCCTGGCGCGGTGTCGGCCGGGGTGCGGACATTGAAGGACATCACCTTCAGCGGCGCAGGGGCCGCCGCCCAGGCGATGGCGGGAAGAGCGAAGGCCAGCAGCGCACACAGCGCAGGGCGACGGAAACGCGACAGCATCGTGGAATCCCTCCATTCCATGTAAACGATTCCATGAAGGATGGCACGGATTGGCAGGGGAGGGTATGCCGGGATGGGTCATTGGCGTGGCGGCTGCACGGGGGCCCGCTCAGTCTTCGATCTCGCCGCGTCGCGCGGCCGCGCGCACGGCCTGCGCCGTCGTCGCAACGCCCAGGCGCTGGCGCGCGCGGCGCAGATGGTTCTCCACGGTGCGCGCGGACAACCCCAGCGTGGCGGCGATCTCCGCCTGGCGCCGGCCGGCTGCGACCCAGCGCAGAACCTCGCGTTCCCGCGTGCTCAGTTCGCCCAGGGGGCGTTCGGCCGGTGCTTCGGCCAGCCGGCGGGCAGCGCGGAATGCTGCTGTGCCGGCAGACTCCAGCAGCAGCCGGGCAGGCGCGGAAGCGTCGATGATCGTTCCGGCGAAACTGATCGCCCCTTCCAGCCCCGTGGTTCCGAACACGGGTACCTGCAGGCCATGCAGGCCGTCGCCGCGGGGGTGCCTGACCACCTGGTAGCGGGCCCCCCTTGCGCCGTCGCGCTTGCTCCAGAAGAACGGGGCATCGCTGTCGAGCACGTGGCGGTTGACCGGGCAGGCATGCAGGTAGCGGGCAAGATCGGTCTCACGCCCTTCGCCCAGCCAGTCGCCCTCGATCCAGTACACGCGGTGTGCGCCGCGTTCCAGCCCGGTGCCGGCCGCAAACACCAGCACGCGATCGTAGCCGAGGGGCGCGGCGATCGAGCGAAGCAGCGCGCCGATCCCGGCGATCGAACGCGCCTGCTCCAGTTCCAGCAGCATCGGCACCAGCGCGGCCACGGTGTTCAGCGACCTGCCAGCGCGTCCAGCAGGGTGCGTGCGGCCAACTGGCCGAGTGCATTGCCGGCCAACGGACTATCGCCTGTCAGCAGCAGGCGATCCTGCAGCACGCTGCCGTCAATACCCTCGTTGACGATCTGCACGCCCTGCTGCGCGAGCTTTTCACCGAAGAACCACGGCAGTTGCCCGGGCATGTAGCCGATGTCCGGCGTCTGCCGGTCCATCGCATCGGGGAAGGCGCAGATGCGGTAGCCACGGAACAGCGAATCACCGCCCGCTTCATCGATCCCGGCAGCCAACAGCGCTGCAGGGCCGTGGCAGAGCGTGATGATGTAGCGCTGCTGTGCCATCGCCCAGTGCAGCGCCTTGCTGACCGCGCGGCTCTCCGGCAGGCCGATCAGTGCACCATGCCCGCCCGGAATGAAGATGGCTGCATAGTCCGACGCCGCGTCCAGCGAGGCCACGATGTCATCCAGCACCTTCGGCTGGCGGAACAGCGCCTGGTAACGTTCGTACAGACCGCCGATGTCGCGGTCCTCGCCGGGGAACGCCCACCATTCGAACTTCACGGCGTTGCCGGACAGGGTTGCCACATCGAAGTCGAAGCCGGCCTTGTCCAGGTGATACATCGGCAGCAGCGTTTCGACCGGGTGATTGCCGGTGGAGAACAGGTGGCCGTTGGCGGTCGGCAGGTAGCGCTCATCGGCGCCGATCATCAGTATCTTCCAGCGGCCATCCCGGCGTGCGTCGGCATAGTCCGCGCCGGACAGATTGCTGGTGGGTGACGTGAACTGCGAGAGCGACCAGGGCGAGGGAAAGAAGGCATCGCGCTCGGCCGGATCGGGACGGGGTTGGCGGCTGAGGTCCTGGGTGTTCATGTGGCTGGCCTGCTGTCGGGGAGGTGCGGCCAGCATAGGAGGCACTGTGCGTACGTGCGATGAGGGATTTCCCGCAACGGCTGAACCGCCGTCCCGGCTGGTGGCGGAACGGCGATCAGCCTGCGCTATTCATCGCGCCGGTCGTGTGCCTGCATGTCTTCATGCAGGATGCGCCTGAGCTCGACGATGGCGGGCGTGGCTTCCTGCACGCTGTGACCGGACACGATCACCTTCTCCGATTCGGCACCCGGCAGGTGCGAACTCCAGTAGGGCACCAGTCCGTCGCTGGTCTGCTCCAGCGGTCCATCGGCCTTGGCGCGCGCGATGATGGAGTGGTAGCGCACGCTCGGAGACATCGGCAGATCGGCGACGGCCTTGACGAAGGGGTCATCCTTGTCGAGATTCTGGATGCTGTTCATCTGGTAGCCGTGCTTGCCGTCGTCGCGATCGACGTGGCCGTCGTTGGCGATCGTCGCCACGTCCTCCAGCACGGTCAGTGGCAGCCGCACCAGACGGCCGATCCAGCGCCCGAGGCGGGTGCCGGCGACGTCGGTGCCGCGATGCGGTGTGGCAATGAATACCACCCGTGAAATCTCCGGCTCCGGCTTGAACGTGAGCACCGGCGCGCCGCGGGTGCGCAGCAGCTCGCGCTGTGCCGGCGTCATCTGCGCGGTTGCCAGCAGGGTCTCGACCAGATGGTCGCCGGACGAAGACACCATCAGCCGCGAGATCACTCCGCCCATGCTGTGCCCGACCAGCACCATGTCATGCGAGGCCGCGGCCTTTCCGGTGGGATCGAAGTGCTGCAGCACATCGGCCAGCATGTGGCGGATCGCATCGTGGCTCATCGCGATGGGCATGTTGGTCGGGTAGTAGAACTGCCACACCTGGAAGTCCCGGCGGATCTCATCGTCGCGCATCAGCTCGTTGGCGACGTTGACCCATGCCTCCGGGCTGCTTGCCAGGCCGTGGATCATCAACAGCACGCGGCGCTTCGGGTCGTAGGGCTGCATCATGTACAGATGCGGCGTATCGATGCCGCCCTTGCTCCCGAATAGCGAGCGCAGCGATTGCCGGCTGAAGTTGGAGCGTGCGAGCCACAGCGCGTAGCCTGCCGTGAAGTTGGCCGCCAGTGGCACCTGCTGGCCATGCAGGGTGACTTCCGAAACCTGGTAGGGATCGTGGATCTCCACCTCCGGCTCGTCGTCGTGCAGCACTTCCCACAGGTTGTCGCCGGAGAACCGCAGCAGCACTGACATCGAGGGTGAAGGCATTTCGCTCCAGCTGCGCTGTACCGGCGCAGCGGCGCTGGCCGCGGCAGCAGGCGTGTCCACGTCGCTGCCGGGATCATCCATCACCGCCACCAGCTCGGCGCCGAAGCCATCCCGGCGATGCACGCTGCGCAGGGTGCCGGTGAACGAGAGCGCTGCGGCGGGAACCAGTTCCCTCGGCGTACGCTCGTCCAATGGCGAGCCGTCGTCCGATGGCGCCAGCACAAAGGTCCATCGTCCCAGCTGGAAGCGGCTGGTGTCGCTGTGCACCCGGCCGGTAGCGTAGGCCTCGAACAGCTGCACGGAGGCTTCCTGCACGGCCAGGTTGTAGTAGTCCCGCACCTGCGTCTGGCGATCCTCGAAACCCCGCTGGTTGGCGGTGCGCTCGGTGAAGAACAGATAGGCGTAGGCCTGCCGCGCAACCTGCATCCACGCATCCAGACGCGGCTGAAACCCGGCGTCCAGTTCGGTGACCACGGCCTTGGCGCGGCCTTCCGCGGAGTACTCGCGCTTGGGGGCGGGCAGGGTCAATGCGTACTGCAGCCAGAGTTCGGCCAGGGCCGAGCGCTTGTCTTCCTCGCGTACGACGATGCTGGCCTCCATTGCATCGATGCAGGGCGGACCGGGCTTGGCGCAGACACCCTCGTCCAGACCGGCCACGCGCAGGGTTTCCAGGGTGGCCGAGCTGAGCTTGCCGGTGGTGAGGATGTCACCGCGCTTGAGCGCGATGTACTGGCCGGGGGTAACCGAGGCGACCTGCACCGAGGGCCCGAACTGGCGCAGGGTGGCGCAGCCGCTCAGCGCCAGCAGCAGGGTGAAGACGAGAGCCGTGCGGCCGACGATGCCCATTCCCGTGGTTGCCATACGATCCTCCTGCGCGGTCGCGCCACTCTAGCGGGAGGCATGTCAAGGCGGAAGCGGCGTGCGCCGGTTCCTTCAGCGGCCGGTCGTCAATCGTCCAGATCGCTGTTGCGGATTGCCAGGACCACCGCAGCAGTACATGCCAGCACACCGAGCAGGAAGCCGATGGCCATGCCGTCGAACCAGTTCATGGGTTTCGTGCCGGGAATGTGGGAGAAGGTGGCCTGTGGATCTGACCGGCGGGCAACGCATGGCGCAGCGGCTGTGGCGCGCCGCTGCGCCCGGGCCTCAGTTGCTGGCCTCCCTGACAGCTTCTGCGGCGTCGATGATGCCTGGACCGCAACCGCCCGGGCAGTTGGCCGCCGCGATCGGATGGGCGGTGCGGCGCAGGATGTCCTTGACCTGGCTGGTGGTCTTCGGCACCGGTGCCACCGCCTGCATCAGCGCGACGACGCCGGCCACGTGCGGTGCCGCCATCGAGGTGCCGGACATGAAGTCAAAGGCATTGTTGCCCACCGTGGACAGAACGCCCTGCGCCGGATGCTGGCGGGTCGGTGCGCAGTTGGTCGAGTTCGGCGGTGTGGCCAGGGGCAGGAACTCGCCCACCGAGGCGCGGCACGACCACGTCTCGCCACCGGGCGCGGTGATATGGATGCCTGCGCCGTAGTTGGAGTAGAACGCGCGGCGCCCGCCCTGGTCGTTCGCGGCTACCGCGATCACGCCGTTGCAGTTCGCCGGTGCGAACTCGGACACATCGAGGTTGCTGTTGCCCGCCGCGACCACCACGAGGGTGCCGGTGGCCGTGATGTCGTCGATCGCATCCTGCTCGGCCGGCGAGCAGGGCCGACGGCCGCCCAGGCTGAGATTGATGACCTCGGCCGGGTTGGCATTGGCGGGAACACCCGGCACAGCGATGCCAGCGCTCCAGAGCATGCCGTCGATGATGTCATCCGAGCCGCCATTGCCCTGGTTGCCCAGCACGCGTACGGGTACGACCTTCGCGTTGTAGGCCACGCCTGCCACGCCGATCTGGTTGTTGGTTACCGCCGCGACGGTTCCCGCAACGTGGGTGCCGTGCGCGATGCCCGAGGCATCGAAGGCATCCGCATCGCGGCCATCCCCATCGTCGGAACCGCCACAACCGGGATTCAGCCCGCCCAGGATGCACTGCAGATTGCTGAACGGCCGGGTGGAGGAAATCATGTCGTAACCTGGCAGCAGGTTCGGCTGCAGGTCGTTGTTGTCGAGATAGCCCGAATCGATCACCGCCACCACGACCCCTTGGCCGGTGGAGCGATCCCATGCCGCCGGCACGCGTGCGCCACTGACGGGATTGCTGTAGTGCCACTGTTCGGCGTAACGCGGATCGTTGGGCGTGGCGAACGCACTCATCATGAAGTTCGGCTGCACGTATTCGACGTCCGGGTCGTCGGCGATGCGCTGCATCAGGATCTCGGCCTCCGGACGATCCAGTGCCTTGTCTGTCCTGATCACATCGGCGCCGCCACCCATGCGGCGCTGATGCGCCACCGCCGCAGCCTGCGCCGCACCCACCGAGCGCTTGCTGCGCTGCTGCACGCCCAGGCGCTGTTTCAGCGCATCCTGGGCGGTGTCGGCAGAGACACGTTTGCGGCTGCCATCGCGGTACTTGACGATGAAACTGCTGTACTGCTGGTTGTTGTCCATGCCCCGTGTCCACACCCGTTCGGTGGATTGGGCGAAGGCAGGGGCACTGGCCAGGACCAGGGTGATGGCACTGGCAAGGGAAACCCGAAGCGACGTACGCATGAATACAGTTCCTTTGTGAAAGGTGCGATGAGCCGGTCGTGCCCTGGGGGCTCGACTGGAGATGAAGGGGGTATGTCCGTGCGGTCTCCTTTCTGATGGCGACCTTGAACGAACGGCTTCGCAGACCGTTCTCCCCCAGTGCGGGGGTAGGAAATTTCTGAACCGATTTACCGATGTCGAGATCGACACGCGCGGCGAACGGTGTATACCGCAGGCAATAAAAAAGCCCGGAGATCCCCTTCTGGCGGGAATGTCCGGGCTTCTCCGGTCCTTGAAGGACCGCTCGTTGGTGGAGGTGGGCGGAATTGAACCGCCGTCCGAAGGCACTCCATCCCCAGCACTACATGCTTAGCTCGCCGTTGAATCTCGTCCCCGAACAGCACGGCGTGCAAAGCGCATCCGGGAACCAGCCTGTTGTGTTCTAGTGCCGGACTGACAGGCAGCCGTCCAGCGCGATTCCATGATAGTGACTCTACACCGCGAGCATGGACACAAGCGGTTTCGAGGCTTAGGCCTTAAGCGGCCAGAGCGTAGTTGTCGTCGTTGGCAACTAGAGTTTTGCAGCTGGATTTACGAGGAAAGCTACCCCCTCGGCATGCGCCAGGCGACTTCACAACCCCCGTCGAAACCAATGCACCCCCGGTTTCTACAGTGCTGCAAGGTACAGGGCCGATTCCGTGTCACCACGGGCAGGGCCTGCCCAACGGTTGTCATGCTACGGCAAAACAGCTGAACAGTCACCTCGCGCGGCCGGTCAATCCGCAACATGTTGTACTGCCTGTGTCATAGCGGATTGCTAACGTCTCCGGCACGGATTTGCGACACACTGGTCGTGACCATCCAGGGCAGGACAGAAACGGGAGACTGTGGGTGACCGACGCGATGCAACAGCGCAGCCTGCGCCAGCTGGTGGGCCCGGTCGGGGCCGACTATCAGCGACGGGCGTTGCCTCCCGGTTGGGTCTGGGCGCTGCTGGCGGTGCTGCTGGCGGCGACCTGGCTGACCGAACTGCCGGCCACCGCAGCGGTGGCGCTGGTCGCCAGCGCAGTGGTGGTGCATTGGCCGCAGCGTGGGCGCACCCATTGGCTGGGCTGGCGGCTGCCGGCGCTGGCGGTACTGGCGGCGTTGCTGTGGGGGCCGGACGTGCTGGCGCAGTGGTTCGAGCACGGCCTGGCGCTGACCTTGATGACATTGGCCAGCCTCAGCATCGGCGTTCACGTGTGGCAGTCGCGGCAGCTGGCGCGCCAGCTGCAGGGTGCAGCCGATGCGCTCGACGATACGCAACTGCTGGCCCTGCTGCCGGCCGATGCAGCCCAGCTCGCCCAGCAGTGGCGGGCGGGCGATGATCGCCACGCGCCGGAACTGGCGGTGGTGATGCACCTGGCCGTGATGCACGCGGCCCTGGCGCCGCGCGCGCGCGGGCAGGGCATGCTGGCCGGTTGATGGCCCGGGCCGCCGGGCATCGCCCGGCGCCACATGGCGGCGGGGCCTGCCTCAGGCGTCGCGGTTGCCGCGCCGCATCACCCGCTGCTTCTCGATCGCCCAGTCGCGATCCTTGGCCGCATCGCGCTTGTCGTGGTTCTGCTTGCCCTTGGCCAGCGCGATCTCGAGCTTGATCTTGTTCTTGCTCCAGTACATCGCGGTCGGCACGATCGTATAGCCATCACGCTCGACCTTGCCGATCAGCTTGTCGATCTCGTTCCGGTGCAGCAGCAGCTTGCGCTCGCGCCGATCCTCGGCCACCACGTGGGTGGAGGCCTGGATCAACGGAGTGATCTGTGCGCCGATCAGGTAGATCTCGCCACGCTTCACGTAAGCGTAGGCGTCGATGATGTTGCCGCGCCCCGCCCGGATCGACTTGACCTCCCAGCCCTGCAGGGCGAGCCCGGCCTCGAAGCGCTCTTCGATGTGGTACTCGTGGCGGGCACGCTTGTTCAGCGCGATGGTTTTGTTGGCCGTCGCGCTCTTTGCTTTATCCTTGCCGCTGTTCTTGCTCATTTCCGTATTGTCTCCGATTCGGGCCCGCCCGGTCGATTGCCGAAACGTCCCGTATACATGCCTACTATCCGCCGCAGCGCCCTGGTCGAACATTCGGCCGCGCGCATGTTCGACCTGGTCAACGACGTCCAGGCTTATCCGCGCCGCTTCCGCTGGTGCTCCGATGCCCGCATCCTGGAGCAGGGCGAGGACCGGCTGGTGGCGCGTCTGGACCTGGGCCTGGGTTCGTTCAGTACCTGGTTCCAGACCGAGAACACCCTGCAGCGCCCGCACAGCATCGACATGCAGCTGCGCGACGGTCCCTTCAAGCAGCTTCATGGCCGTTGGGAATTCCACGCGCTGGCCGAAGACGCCTGCAAGGTGACGCTGACCCTGGAATTCGAACCCAGCTCACGGCTGCTGGGCCCGGCGCTGGCGATCGGCTTCCAGGGTCTGGCCGATCGCATGGTCAACGATTTCGTCCGGGTCGCCGACGAGGACTGAGCGATGATCGAGGTCGAGGTGGTGCTTGCCTGGCCGCAGCGGGTGCTGTCACGCCGGTTGCAGCTGGAAGAGGGCGCCACGGTTGCCGATGCGATCGCCGCTGCCGCTCTTGAGGGCAGTGCCGGCTGCCCGGCTGCCGCCGTGCATGGTGTGCTGGCCCGCCCGCAGCAGGCACTGCTGGATGGGGACCGGGTCGAACTGCTGCGCCCGCTGCAGGCCGATCCCAAGGACAACCGCCGGCGTCGCGCGCTCGGCGGTTGAGGGCCAGGGCCCGTCCGTCGGAACGGGCCGGCGGCCTCAGCGGCCCTTCTTCTTCTTGTCCTTCGGCAGGTTGCGGCCGAACTGGCGGACGGTCTGCTGGGCCAGCGCCTTGTCGTTGGCCGGGAAATAGTCACCCTCCCAGCGCGTCACGGCGTCGTTCTCGAAATACACGGTGAAGTTCTTCACTTCCGTGCGGCCGAGACGGTCGACCCGCTGGCTGGAGGTGTAGTCCCAGCGCTGGGCATGGAACGGGTCCGGCACGGAGGGCGTGCCCAGCAGCGCGTTCACCTGCTGCTTGCTTTGCCCGACCTGCAGCTTGGCCACGGCATCTTCCCGGATCAGGTTGCCCTGATAGATGGGTTGCTTGTAGATGATGCCGCACCCGGTGGTGGACAGGGCGACGGCGGCGACCAACAGGAGATTGCGCATCGGGACTGGCGGTTGGGGAAATCGAACCGATGATACACTCCCGGCGTGCCACCGCGACCCAATCCGAGGCAGCTGGCGCTAAATCGCCAATGAACGGAGACCTATGGAAACCCACGACCTGCGTAAAGTCGGCCTGAAGGTAACCCATCCACGGATGCGGATCCTGGCGCTGCTCGAGCAGCGCACTGCCCAGCACCACATGACCGCCGAAGACATCTACCGCCAGCTGCTGGAGCATGGTGACGAGATCGGCCTGGCCACGGTGTACCGGGTACTGACCCAGTTCGAGGCTGCCGGCCTCGTGCTCAAGCACAATTTCGAAGGCGGCCAGGCCGTCTATGAACTGGACCGCGGCGGCCATCACGATCACATGGTCGATGTGGACAGCGGCAAGATCATCGAGTTCGAAAGTACCGAGATCGAGGAACTGCAGCGCAAGATCGCGGCCGATCACGGCTATGAGCTGGAAGAACACTCGCTGGTGCTGTACGTGCGCAAGAAGCGCAGATAGGCCCCCCCTGCGTGCCGGTTGCGACGAGACCCCGGGCTGGCCCCGGGGTTTTTCGTCAGCGCGGCGGAGTGACCGCCGGGTGCGATGGCGGCATCAGCATCCGCAGATCCACGGCCTCGGCCATGGCCCGGTTGCCGGCATCGCCCGGATGCAGATGGTCGCCTGAATCGTAGGCGGCGGCCATCCGTGAGGGATCGGCGGGGTCGCGCAGCACTGCATCCAGGTCGATCACCGCATCGAATGGGCTGTCCTGCCGCAGCCAGGCATTGAGCTGCTGGCGCAGTGCGTCCTTGTCCGGCTGGTAGTAGTCGTCCAGCGGGGTGCCGGGCAGGGCGCCGGCGAACGGCGGCAGGGTTGCGCCGACAATGCGCAGTCCATGGCGATGGGCCTGTCCGGCCAGGCTGCGATAGCCGGCCTGCAGTTCGGCGAGCCCGGGCCGGTCCTGGCCGCGCGCGAACGCTGTGCCCGGCCAGCTGATGTCGTTGATGCCGATCAGCACGATCACACTGGCGACACCGGGCTGGTCGAGGACATCGCGCGGGAAGCGGGCCAGGGCGGATTCCCCCATGCCGTCGCGCAGCAGGCGTCCGCCGGAGATGCCGGCGTTGACCACTGCGATTCCCTGCGGTGCCAGCCGTGCGGCGAGATGGTCGGTCCAGCGCTGGTCCTGGTCGAGGCTGGCCGTTGCGCCATCGGTGATCGAGTCGCCGATCACCACCACGCTGCGCGCGCGGGCTGCGGTTTCGACGTCGATGCCGGACAGCAGCAGGCGGGCCGTGGTGCTGCGGGCCCCGTCCAGGTCCGCAGCCAGGCTCTGGTCACCCGGCGCGATCCAACTGGTCTGCCGGCCCTCCCAGTGGAACGTCCGCAGCGGCGTGGGCTGTGGCAGATGGATGCTGACCTGCAGCGACTGAAGGTTGCGCGTGGGCAGTGGCAGCGCGTCGCTGAGCCGGTCCTGGCCAGGCGCGATCAGCACGCCGGGCTGGCCATCGAAGGTCAGCGCCTGCGGCACCTCGCCCGGATGTGCCGCCAGGGTGGCCCGGCCCACCCGCAGTGGCTGTGTCCCGTAGGCGTTGCTCAAGCGGACACGCAGGCGCGAGCCGCCCAGGCTGATGCGGACGGTCTGGCGGAAGGTCTGGTCGGCCAGCTCTGCGGGGATCAGCGTCGGAAACAGGAAGTCTGCCTGCCAAACCGGTTGTGGACTGGCTTGCCAGCTGGCCACCCAGTGCCGGGGAGGGGCGGCCGTGGCGCTGGCTGCTGCGGACAGGGTGAGCAGGGCAGCGGTGGTCAACGTGCTCAGGCGGTTCATCGGAAGGGTCCCTCGGAAGGAGGGGCCATGGTGTCCCTGCCGCTTTCTGTGAACTAGACTGCGCCTGGATAATCATCTGTGAACTGGATTCATCACCATGGCGCGACCCGACATCAATCGCTCCGGCGAGCTGGAAGTGTTCGTGAGGGTGATCGAAACCGGCGGATTCTCCGCGGCGGCCCGCAGCCTGGACATGACGCCCTCGGCGGTCAGCAAGCTGGTGGCGCGGCTGGAGCAGCGGCTGGGCACGCGCCTGCTGCAGCGATCCACCCGCCAGCTGCAGCTGACCCCGGAGGGCTGCGCCTTCTACGAGCGCGGGCTGCGCGTGCTTGCTGACCTGGAAGAGGCCGAGCGCTGTGCGAGCGCGCATGCCGAACCGCGCGGGCGGCTGCGGGTGAATGCCAACGTGCCCTTCGGCCAGCATTTCCTGCTGCCATTGCTGCCCATGTTCCTGCAGCAGCACCCGCAGGTGGGGGTGGACCTGACCCTGACCGATGAAGTGATCGATCTGCTCGAGCAGCGCACCGATGTGGCCGTGCGGGCCGGTCCGCTGAAGAGTTCCAGCCTGGTGGCACGACGGTTGGGGGCGACGCGGATGATGATCGTGGCCTCACCCGGCTATGCGCAGCGACACGGTCTGCCTGGCAACGTCGACGACCTGCAGACGCACAACCGGCTGGACATCGGCCATGCGCGGGCGATGCAGGGGTGGCCGCTGCTGCAGGGCGGCCAGGTGCTGCGCGTGCCCACCAGCGGCAATGCGCGCGCCAGCAACGGCGATGCCCTGCGGCAGCTGGTGCTGGGAGGGCTCGGGCTGGCCCGGCTGGCCGCGTTCCAGGTCAGGGACGACATAGCGGCCGGGCGGCTGCTGCCGGTGCTGGAAGAGGCCAATCCCGGCGATCTGGAAGAGGTGCACGCGGTATTCCTGGGGCAGGGTGGCTATCTGCCGCTGCGGGTGCGTGCGTTCCTGGATTTCCTGGTGGAAAAGGTGGATCTGGCGCGGCCGCTGGGGTGAACCTGCGGTGGGACGGACCGGGCGTCGCTCGACGCCGCCGGCGTCAGACCTGCAGCAGCTTGCGGGCGGCCGCGCGCGCTTCCTTGCTCACTTCGACGCCACCGAGCATGCGTGCCAGTTCTTCCTCGCGTGCCTTGAGGTCCAGCTTCTCCACCGCACTCTGGGTCATGCCTTCCACCGGTGCCTTGCTGACCCGGTAGTGGGCATGGCCCTTGGACGCGACCTGCGGCAGGTGGGTCACGCACAGCACCTGGCGCTTCTCGCCAAGGGCGCGCAGTTTCTGGCCGACGATGTCGGCCACCGCGCCACCGATGCCCGAGTCGACTTCGTCGAACACCATCGTCGGCACGGCGTCCAGGTCGAGCGCGGCCACTTCGATTGCCAGCGAGATGCGCGACAGTTCGCCACCCGAGGCCACCTTGCGCAGGGCGCGTGGTGGTTGACCGGCGTTGGCCGCGACCAGGAACTCCACGCGTTCGGCGCCCTGCGGGTCGGGCTTGCCGCCGTCCTGGGGTTCCAGCTCGATCAGGAACTGGCCGCCGCCCATGCCCAGCTCGGCGATGATGCCGGTGGTGGTGGTCGACAGCGCGGCCGCCGCACTGCGCCGGCTTGCGCTCAGTGCTTCGGCCTGCACCCGCCAGGCGGCCGCGGCCTTGTCGATCTCGCCGGCCAGGCGCTGCAGCCGCTCGTCGGCGCCGCGCAGCTGCTCCACTTCGGCATGCATGCGCTCGCGCTGCGCGCCCAGTTCGTCCATCGGCACGCGATGCTTGCGCGCAAGGTCGTGCAGGCGGCCGAGACGGCGCTCGTTCTCCTCGAACTGCTCGGGGTCGGCATCCAGGTCGTCGTGCACGCGGTCGAGCAGGGACAGGGCTTCGTGCAGCTGGATCGACGCGTTTTCGATCAGGCTGTCCACCTCGCCCAGGCGCGGGTCGTGTTCGATCAGCCGGGCCAATTCGTGCCGAACCTGCTGCAGCTGATCCAGCGCCGAGCTGCCCTCGTCGCCGTTGAGCTGGTTGCTGGCGGCCTGGCAGGCGGTCAGCAGCGCGCTGGCATGGGCCTGGCGCCGATGGCTGGCGCCCAGCGCGAGGATCGATTCGGGCTCCAGATCCTCACGGTCCAGTTCGCGCAGCTGATGCTCGAGGAAACCGATACGGTCACTGACGTCGCCCTGTTGCGACAGCGCCAGGGATTCATCGACCAGTGCCTGCCAGGCGGCTGCGGCGCGGCGGACCTGACGGCGCTCTTCCTCGTTGCCGGCATAGGCATCGAGCAGGGCCAGCTGGGAAGGACGCGCCAGCAGGGCCTGCTGTTCATGCTGGCCGTGGATTTCCACCAGCAGCGCGGCCAGTTCGCCCAGCTGGGCGAGGGTGACCGGGCGGCCGTTGATCCAGGCCCGCGAACCGCCGTCGGCGCGGATCACGCGGCGCAGCTGGCACTGGTCCTCATCGTCCAGCTCGTTGTCGGCCAGCCACTGGCGTGCGGCCTGCAGATGCTCCAGCGCGAACTCGGCCGACAGCTCGGCGCGGGCGGCACCGTGGCGGACCACGCCGCTGTCGGCGCGCAGGCCGGACAGGAAGCCCAGCGCGTCGACCATCAGCGACTTGCCGGCGCCGGTCTCGCCTGAAACCACGGTCATGCCAGGCCCGAATTCAAGTTCGGTAGCGCGGACGACGGCGAAATCCTTGATCGATAGGTGTCTGAGCATGGGTCTGGGGGTAGCTGAGCCGCGCAACGCTAGCATGCGCACGCGGGCGGTCCAATGGCTTGCCAAGGTGATCCGGCGCCATTATCTAGTCTCCGTGTCTCACAGGTTGATTCCATGCACGGTTCCGCCGACCAACTCGCCCCGCGCGCGCGCCATCTGCTGCGCACGCTGATCGCGCGCCACATCCAGGATGGTGAGCCCGTGGGCTCGCAGACGCTGGCGCGCGTGGCCGGGCTGGAAGTCAGTCCGGCCACTATCCGCAACATCCTCGGCGACCTGGAGGACCTGGGCCTGCTGGCGTCGCCGCATACCTCCGCCGGGCGGATCCCGACCGCGCATGGCTACCGGGTGTTTGTCGACAGCCTGCTGCAGATGCAGCCGCCGGGCGAGGGCGAGCTGGCCCGCTTGCGCCAGGAACTGGCCGGTGGCGGCAGCACCCAGGCCCTGCTCGGCAGTGCCTCCGAGCTGCTGTCGGCGATGAGCCACTTCGTCGGCGTGGTCAGCGCGCCGCGGCGCGAGCAGTTCGCCTTCCGCCAGATCGATTTCGTGGCGCTGGACGGCCGCCGGGTGCTGGCGATCCTGGTGTTCGCCGACAACGAGGTCCAGAACCGGGTGATCGAAACCCGCCAGGACTTCGCCCCGGGCCAGCTGGAGCAGGTCGCCAATTACCTCAACGCCCATTTCGCCGGGCTGCCGCTGGCGGAGATCCGGGCGCGCCTGCTGCTGGAGCTGCGCGATGCCCGTTCCGAGCTGGAGCAGCTGCTGGCGCACAGCATCGAACTGGCCGAGCAGGCCCTGCAGCCCGCGGCCGACGACATGCTGGTGGCGGGCCAGACGCGCCTGATGGGGGTCCAGGACCTGTCCGACCTGGAGCGCCTGCGCGAACTGTTCGAGCTGTTTTCCAGCAAGCGCGAGATCCTGCAGCTGCTGGAGCGGACCATCCAGGCCCCGGGCGTGCGCATCTTCATCGGCGAAGAGACCGGGATGATGCCGCTGCAGGGCGTTTCGCTGGTGACCGCCCCGTATGCGGCCAACGGGCAGGTGCTGGGCGTGCTGGGGGTGATCGGGCCGAAGCGGATGGCCTACGACCGCATGATCCCGCTGGTACAGGCCACCGCCGACGTGCTGGGGGCGGCCTTTTCACCGACCGGACGCGGATCCGGTGCCGCGGACGCTTGAAACGCAGCATCCCGCCCACACTAGGGTGGGTGGAGGCGGGGAGTGACCGCCAGGGACCCAGACATGAACCACGAACATCCAGATTTCGAATCCCAGCAGAGCGCCGCCGACGCGGCCGCCGCAGCAGGCGTCAATGACGAAGTGGAGCGCCTGCGCGCGGAAGTCGAGCAGGTCAGGGCCGATGCGCTGCGTGAGCGCGCCGACCTGGAGAACCAGCGCAAGCGCGTGGCCCGCGACATCGAGCAGGCCCGCAAGTTCGCCAACGAGAAGCTGCTGGGCGAACTGCTGCCCGTGTTCGACAGCCTGGATGCCGGCCTGAAGGCCGCCGGCGACGACCCGCACCCGCTGCGCGAGGGCCTGGAGCTGACCTACAAGCAGCTGCTGAAGGTCGCCGCCGACAACGGCCTGGTCCTGATTGACCCGACCGGCCAGCCGTTCAACCCGGAGCACCACCAGGCGATCAGCCAGGTGCCGGCCCCGGACGCCGCCCCGGGCAGCGTGGTGACCGTGTTCCAGAAGGGCTATCTGCTCAACGAGCGCCTGCTGCGGCCGGCGCTGGTGGTGGTGGCCGCCGACTGAGCGGTCGATCCGGGAGCGGCCGGGGGTGGGGGGGGCCGCCGACTGCGCGGGCGATCCGGGAGCGGCCGCCGGGCATGGCCCGGCGCTACCCCCGGATCGTCATCGCCGGGCCATGCCCGGCGAACCTTGAACGGCTGAACACAGCGTTCGGGAGATGGCTTGAATGTTCCACGAGCCTCCCCCACATCCCATTCATCCACCGGCCGAGCGGCCGGACTGACATCCACACAGCATTTCTCAGGAGTCTCCCCCATGGGCAAGATCATTGGTATCGACCTCGGCACCACCAACTCGTGCGTGGCGATCATGGACGGCGGCAAGGCCCGCGTCATCGAGAATTCGGAAGGCGATCGCACCACCCCGTCGATCGTCGCCTACACCAAGGACGGCGAAGTCCTGGTCGGTGCCTCGGCCAAGCGCCAGGCGGTGACCAACCCGAAGAACACCTTCTACGCGGTGAAGCGCCTGATCGGCCGCAAGTTCACCGACGCCGAGGTGCAGAAGGACATCGCCCACGTCCCGTACAGCATCCTCGCCCATGACAATGGTGATGCGTGGGTGGCTACCAGCGACGCCAAGAAGATGGCGCCGCAGGAAATCTCGGCCAAGGTACTGGAGAAGATGAAGAAGACCGCCGAGGACTTCCTCGGTGAGAAGGTCACCGAAGCGGTCATCACCGTGCCGGCCTACTTCAACGACAGCCAGCGCCAGGCCACCAAGGATGCTGGCCGCATCGCGGGCCTGGACGTCAAGCGCATCATCAACGAGCCGACCGCGGCCGCGCTGGCCTATGGCCTGGACAAGGGCGACAACAAGGATCGCAAGATCGTTGTGTACGACCTGGGCGGCGGTACCTTCGACGTCTCGGTGATCGAGATCGCCAACGTCGACGGCGAGAAGCAGTTTGAAGTGCTGGCCACCAACGGCGACACCTTCCTGGGCGGCGAAGACTTCGACAACCGCGTCATCGAGTACCTGGTGGAAGAGTTCAACAAGGACCAGGGCATCGACCTGCGCAAGGATCCGCTGGCCCTGCAGCGCCTGAAGGACGCTGCCGAGCGTGCCAAGATCGAGCTGTCCAGCGCCCAGCAGACCGAAGTGAACCTGCCGTACGTCACCGCTGACGCGTCGGGTCCGAAGCACCTGAACATCAAGCTGACCCGCGCCAAGCTGGAAGCGCTGGTGGAAGACCTGATCAAGAAGTCGATCGAGCCGTGCCGCGTCGCCCTGAACGATGCCGGCCTGCGTTCGAGCGACATCAGCGAAGTGATCCTGGTCGGCGGCCAGACCCGCATGCCGAAGGTGCAGCAGGCGGTGACCGAGTTCTTCGGCAAGGAGCCGCGCAAGGACGTCAACCCGGACGAAGCCGTGGCACTGGGTGCGGCGATCCAGGGTGGCGTGCTGGGCGGCGACGTCAAGGACGTGCTGCTGCTGGACGTGACCCCGCTGTCGCTGGGCATCGAAACCATGGGCGGCGTGTTCACCAAGATCATCGAGAAGAACACCACCATCCCGACCAAGGCCTCGCAGGTGTTCTCCACCGCCGAGGACAACCAGTCGGCCGTGACCGTGCACGTGCTGCAGGGTGAGCGCGAACAGGCCCGCTTCAACAAGTCGCTGGCCAAGTTCGACCTGTCCGGCATCGAGCCGGCGCCGCGTGGCCTGCCGCAGGTGGAAGTGTCCTTCGACATCGACGCCAACGGCATCCTGCATGTGTCGGCCAAGGACAAGAAGACCAACAAGGAACAGAAGGTCGAGATCAAGGCCGGCTCGGGCCTGTCCGAGGAAGAGATCGCGCGCATGGTCGCCGACGCGGAAGCCAACCGCGAAGAAGACAAGAAGTTCCAGGAGCTGGTGCAGGCCCGCAACCAGGCCGATGCCCTGATCCACGGCACCCGCAGCGCCATCACCGAGCACGGCAGCAAGGTCGGCGGCGATGTCATCGGCAAGGTTGAAGCGGCTCTGGCCGATCTTGAAACCGCGATGAAGGGCGACGACAAGGCACAGATCGAAGCCAAGTCGAAGGTGCTGGAGGAAGCCGGCCAGTCGCTGTTCGCCGCAGCGTCGGCAGAGCAGGGCGGTGCCCCGGGCGCCGATGCCGGCAATGCCGGCAAGGGCAACGACGACGTGGTGGACGCCGAGTTCACCGAAGTCAAGGACGACAAGAAGTCCTGATCCGGACCGACGCGGGACGCTGCCTGGCAGCGTCCCGTTGTCGCATCAGGGTCCTGACCGCCTCCGGCGCGTCGGGGCGCCCGACGCAAGAGCGGACCTGGTTCCGCTCTTCCGCTTTGACGAATCCCGACATTCCGGAAGCCGATTCACGATATGAGCAAGCGCGATTACTACGAAGTGCTGGGCGTGGCCCGCACCGCCAACGAAGAAGAGCTGAAGAAGGCTTACCGCCGCTGCGCGATGAAGTTCCATCCGGACCGAAATCCGGGTGATGCGGCCGCCGAAGCCTCCTTCAAGGAGTGCAAGGAAGCCTACGAGGTGCTGTCCGACGGCAACAAGCGCCGGATGTATGACAGCCACGGCCATGCCGCGTTCGAGCACGGCATGGGCGGGGGCGGTCCGGGTGGTCCGGACATGAACGATATCTTCGGCGACATCTTCGGCAACATCTTCGGTGGTGCCGGCGGCGGTCCGCGCCAGGCACGCCGCGGTGCCGACATCGGTTACGTGATGGAGCTGGACCTGGAAGAAGCGGTGCGTGGCGTCGAGCGCCGCATCGAGATCCCGACCCTGGCCGAATGCGGCGATTGCGATGGCAGCGGCTCGGAAGATGGCAAGGTGGAGACCTGCAACGTCTGCCACGGCCGCGGCCAGGTGCGCATCCAGCGCGGCATCTTCGCCATGCAGCAGGCCTGCCACAACTGCGGCGGCCGCGGCCAGATCATCGCCAAGCCCTGCAAGACCTGCCACGGCAATGGCCGTGTCGAGGAAGACAAGGTGCTGTCGGTGAAGGTGCCGGCGGGCGTCGACACCGGCGATCGCATCCGCCTGGCTGGCGAGGGCGAAGCGGGGCCGGCCGGCACGCCGCCGGGCGACCTGTACGTGGAAGTGCGCGTGCGCGAGCACCCCATCTTCCAGCGCGATGGCGACGATCTGCATTGTGAAGTGCCGATCCGCATCTCGCAGGCGGCGCTCGGCGATACCGTGCGCGTGGCGACGCTGGGTGGCGAAGCGGAGATCCGCATTCCGGCAGAGACCCAGACCGGGAAACTGTTCCGCCTGCGCGGCAAGGGCGTGCGTTCGGTGCGCAGCCGCAGCGAGGGCGATCTGTATTGCCGCGTGGTGGTCGAGACGCCGGTCAACCTGACCAACGACCAGCGCAGGCTGCTGGAGCAGTTCGAGGCCACCTTCGTCGGTGAGGAAGCGCGCAAGCACTCGCCGAAGTCCGCCACCTTCATGGACGGCGTGAAGGGCTTCTGGGACCGGATGACGTCCTGAATTTTCAACGCAAGCGTTGAACGGTAGCGCCGGGCCATGCCCGGCGTTTCTGTGCCTCGGGTCAGCGGAAGAACGCCGCCGGGGTCTGCCCCAACTGGCGCTTGAACATGCTGGTGAACGCGCTGGGGCTGTCGTAGCCCATCGCCAGTGCGACATCGATGACCTTCTCGCCGGTCGCCAGCCGTTCCATTGCCGCCAGCAGCCGCGCCTGCTGCCGCCACTGGCCGAAGGTCATGCCCAGTTCGTTGGCGAAGTGGCGCTGGATGGTTTTCACATCCACTTCCAGTGACTGCGCCCAGTCCTGCAGCGTGGCGTCATCGCCGGGGTGCTTCTGCAGGTGCTGGCAGATCCGCTGCAGGCGCGGATCGGCAGGCGCGGGCAGGTGCAGCGGCAATACGTCCATGCGATGCAGCTCGTCCAGCAGAAGGCGCACCAGGCGGCCATCGCGGCTGTCTTCGATGTGCTCGCCCTTGATCAGGGTGGCTGCCTGCAGCAGTTCGCGCAGCAGCGGTGCCACCTGTACCGCGAACGGTTCGGCCGGCAGTTGCGGGGCGAATGACGGGTCGATGTACAGGCTGCGCATGTGCACGGCGGCAATGCAGTCCACCGCATGCACCATGCCGGCCGGCATCCAGATCGCACGGGTGGAGGGCACGACCCAGCGACCGACTTCCGAGCGCACCACCATCAGCCCGGAGATGGCATAGACCAGCTGGTGGCGCTGGTGCTTGTGGCCTGCGATATGGGTGCCGGCCGGGTACTGGGTAACCCGGTAGGTGACCGGGCGATGCAGCGGCACATCGCGCCACGGCGCAGCCGGATCGACGTCACCGCCAATGTCCTTTTTGCGATAGGCCATGACCCGAACGCGGCAGAAGGGAGGGGAAGGCAACCGTAGCATGCGGAACCGCCCTCAAATCTGACTGCGTCCATGTCGACTCTGGCTTCCCCTGCAACGACCTCCCGCCCGGTGGCGCCCGGCGTACTGGCCGCCATCTCCACCTCGCATGTCGTCAACGACATGATGCAGTCGCTGATCCTGGCGATCTATCCGGTCATCAAGGGCGGCTTCAATCTCAGCTTCACCCAGATCGGCCTGATCACGCTGACCTACCAGCTCACCGCGTCGATCTTCCAACCGCTGGTGGGGATGCATACCGACCGCCATCCAGCGCCGTACTCGTTGCCGATCGGCATGGCCTCGACGCTGTGCGGGATGCTGCTGCTCGGCTTCGCGCCGAACTATGCGATGGTCCTGATGGCCGCCGCGCTGGTCGGCATCGGATCGGCGATCTTCCACCCGGAAGCGTCGCGCATCGCACGGCTGGCGTCCGGCGGGCGCCATGGCTTCGCACAGTCGGTGTTCCAGGTCGGCGGCAACTTCGGTACCGCGCTGGGGCCGCTGATTGCCGCCGCCGTGATCGTGCCGTACGGCCAGCATGCGGCCTCATGGTTTGCCGGTGCTGCGCTGGTCGGCATCGCCCTGCTGACCTATGTGAGCCGCTGGTATGCGCTGCACCTGGGCGCACCCCGCCCGGCCGGCGTGGCGGCGGTGGCGTCGCGGCATCCTCCGCGCACCGTGGCCAAGGTGCTGGCGATCCTGCTGGTGCTGATCTTCAGCAAGTACTTCTACATGGCCAGCATCGGCAGCTACTTCACCTTCTACCTGATCCACCATTTCGGCATTCCGGTGGCGCAGGCGCAGCTGCACCTGTTCGCGTTCCTGGTGGCTTCGGCGGCGGGTGGCTTCCTGGGCGGTCCGCTGGGCGATCGCATCGGCCGCAAGCCGATCATCTGGACCTCGATCCTGGGTGTGGCGCCGTTCGCACTGGCGTTGCCGCATGCGGATCTGCTGTGGACCACGGTGCTGGCGGTGCTGATCGGTTTCGTGTTGTCGTCTGCCTTCTCTGCCATCGTGGTCTATGCGCAGGAGATGATGCCGCACCGGATCGGCATGGTGTCGGGCCTGTTCTTCGGTTTTGCGTTCGGCATGGGCGGCCTGGGCGCGGCGGTGCTGGGCCTGCTGGCGGACAGGACCAGCATCGAATACGTCTATCACCTGACGGCGTTCCTGCCGCTGCTCGGCATCGTGGCGGCATGGCTGCCGCCGTCGCGGCCTGCTGCTCACTGAGGGAGGGTGGGTTTGCAGGGCTTGCAGCCCTGCACCTGCAGAGGCAACGGCAACAACCGAAGCGCGCTATCCGTGGATTGGCGGGGGGGGGGGGGGGGGGGGGGGGGGGGGGGGGGGGGGGGAGGGGGAGAGGAGAGGGGGGGGGCGGCCCGAGGACCCCCCCCCCCCCCACCCCCCCCCCCCCCCCCCCCCCCCCCCCCCCCCCCCCCCCCCCCCCCCCCCCCCCCCCCTTCGGTGGTTTTCCGCGATCTGTCGGAACAGCACTCTGCTCTGGTAGGTGTCGACCTTGGTCGACACGGTAGATCCACGCCATGCGTGGATGAATTCATTCGATATCTGACAGATGTGTCGACCAAGGTCGACACCTACCAACAACCGCGCGCAACAACAGCCGCAGTTACCAACAGCCGCGTGAACCTGTCGAAGGTGGGGCGGTGTGGGTGGTCAGGACCGTTGGCGCCATGGATGGCGCCATCGAGCCCCCATGGATGGGTTTACGGCGTGTCCTGACCCCCCCCCCCCCCCCCCCCCCCCCCCCCCCCCCCCCCCCCCCCCCCCCCCCCCCCCCCCCCCCCCCCCCCCCCCCCCCCCCCCCCCCCCCCCCCCGCCCGCCCCCCCCCCCCCCCCCCCCCCCCCCCCCCCCCCCCCCCCCCCCCCCCCGCCACCCCACGGAATGCCGCTTTGGCTTTGGCTTTGGCTTCGGCCGTTGCCGTTGCATTGAGCAGGTGCAGGGCTGCAAGCCCTGCCGAAAACCCCCTTGGGCGTAGAATGCGGCCATGAGCGAATCCCTTGACAACCACCTGGTCCACGGCCGCCGCCAGCGGCCCGACGGCCCGTCGCCGATCGATGTCATCTCGGTCCAGTCGCAACTGGTCTACGGCCATGCCGGCAACAGCGCCGCCGTACCGCCGATGCGCGCGCTCGGCGTGCGCGTAGCTGAAATTCCGACCGTGCTGCTCAGCAACGCGCCGTTCTACGACACCACCCGCGGTCGCGTGCTGCCCGCCGACTGGTTCGCCGATCTGTTGCTGGGCACCCACGAGCGCGGCCTGCCGCAGCGGGCGAAGATGCTCGTCTCCGGCTACTTTGGCAGCACGGCCAACGGTGCCACCTTCGCCGATTGGCTGGACGACATCCTGCCGGCCTGCGCGCAGCTGCGTTACTGCCTGGATCCGGTGATCGGTGACACACACACTGGCCCCTACGTGGAACCGGGACTGGAAGCGATCTTCGCCGAGCGCCTGTTGCCGCATGCCTGGCTGGTGACCCCGAACGCCTTTGAACTGAATCGCCTGACCGGCATGCCGGCACTGGCCGAGGCCGACGCCATCGCCGCCGCGCGTACGCTGCTGGCGCGTGGTCCGCACTGGGTGATCGCGCACAGCGTGGGTGGCACGCCGGGCGAGCTGGTGACGCTGGCGGTGGGACGCGACGAGACCTGGCGTTGGACCTCGCCGCTGCTGCCGGTGGACGTGGCCGGGACCGGCGACGTACTGATGTCGCTGGTGGTGTCGTTCCTGCTGCGGGGAGAGTCGATGCAGCAGGCGATCTCGCGTGCCATCGCGGGTACCCATGCCGCCCTGGAGGCCACGCTGGCCAATGGTTTCGAGGAGTTCGACGTGATTGCCGCGGCGCCCGCCGCACTGGCCGAAGGCACGCGCTTCCGCGCTGAACGCGTGGCATGACGGCAGTGCAGCACTTTGCGCCGCGCACGATCGGCATCGTCGGCAGTGCCGGCGCCTACGGGCGCTGGCTGGGCCGCTTCTTCGAGCAGCAGATGCGACTGCAGGTGATCGGCCACGATCCGGCCGATGCTGCTTCGCATACACCGGAGCAGTTGCTGGCCGAGGCCGATGTACTGGTGTTCTCTGCACCGATCCGGCATACGCCGGAACTGATCGCCGAATACGTGCGCCGCTCGGCGGGTCGTGAACGCGGGCGCCTGTGGCTCGATGTCACCTCGGTCAAGGACGCGCCGGTACAGGCGATGCTTGCCTCACAGGCCGAAGTGGTCGGCCTGCACCCGATGACCGCGCCGCCGAAAGCCCCCACGTTGAAGGGCAGGGTGATGGTGGTCTGCGAAGCGCGACTGCAGCACTGTCGGCCTTGGCTGGATGCGCTGTGCGTGGCGCTGCAGGCCGAGTGTGTGCGCGCCACGCCACAGCACCATGACCAGATGATGGCGCTGGTGCAGGCGATGGTGCATGCCACGCATCTGGCCCAGGCCGGCGTGCTGCGGGAATATCAGCCGCAACTGGGGACACTGGAAGCGATGCTTCCCTATCGCTCGGCGTCGTTCGAACTGGATACCGCGATCATCTCGCGCATCCTCTCGCTGAATCCGGCGATCTATGAGGACATCCAGTTCGGCAATCCGCATGTCGCGCCGATGCTGGAACGCCTGGTCGGCCAGCTGCGCATGCTGCAGGCCCAGGTGGACCAAGGCGACGACATGGCGCGCGGTGCGTTCCGCGAGCAGATGCTGGCGGCGAACCAGGCCGCCTTCGGCGCGCCTGCACTGGCCTCGGGAAACTATACCTTCGAGCGGGTGGGCTACCTGCTGGCCGATCTGACCGAGCGCAACGCCGTGTCGGTCCACCTGCCGGAAGATCGCCCGGGCTCACTGCGTGAACTGCTGAACATCTTCGAGCAGCACGGCATCAGCCTGGCTTCCATCCATTCCTCGCGCACGCCGGGCGGGGAAGTGCATTTCCGCATCGGCTTCGTCGCCGGCAGTGATCCCCGTGCCCTGGCCGACGCAGCGGCCGCCGTGGATGCCAGCGGAATCGGACGGGTACTGGCGTAGTGCATTCATCCACAGGGGATGTGGATGAATTCTGCGCAAACATGTGGATAACACTGCTCATGCCTTGCCAGCACAGGCTGTCAAGATCTGTGGCGAAAAACTGACCAGGGTGCTGCCGGTGGGGCCGGGCTACGCCCGGCGGCCCTGCGATTGACCCGCGCGACGCTAGATGGTCAGCCGCAGTTCGCCGCCACTGGTGCTGAACTCGCGGCCATTGCGCACCAGATGACGCCCGTCGTCGAGCTCGTAGCGCGGGGTGGCTTCGGAATGATGCCCGCTGCCATTGGCCTCGGGCTTGAACTCGATGATGATATGGCTCTCGCCATTGCTGTCGACTGCGGGAAACTGACGGAACGACATCGTCCACCTCCTTCAGCGGATGCTGCTTCTGCGCGGCCAGCTTGGCGCCAGAGGTGTTAGCCGACCGTCATCAATCGATGAACTGCAGTCGCGCCAGCTCCGCGTACAGACCCCCTTCAGCCAACAACTGTGCGTGCGTGCCTTCGGCGACGATGCGCCCCTGGTCCATGACCACGATGCGGTCGGCCTTGAGCACGGTTGCCAGACGGTGTGCGATGACCAGCGTGGTGCGGCCCGCCATCAGGCGCTCCAGCGCCTGCTGTACACCGTACTCGCTCTGCGCGTCGAGCGCGCTGGTGGCTTCGTCCAGCAGCAGGATCGGCGCATCCTTCAGCAGCGCGCGGGCGATCGCCACGCGCTGCTGCTGCCCGCCGGACAGGCGCGCGCCGCGCTCGCCCAGCTCACTGTCATAACCCTGCGGCAACGCACGCAGGAAGCCATCGGCCTCAGCGGCACGAGCCGCTTCTTCGACTTCGGCATCGCTGGCCTGCAGGCGGCCGTAGCGGATGTTGTCGCGGGCGCTGGCGGCGAACAGCGTCGGTTGCTGCGGCACCAGGGCCAGCTGGGCGCGCAGGTCGGCGGGATCGACCTCGCGCACATCGATGCCGTCCACGCAGATGCGGCCGTTGGCCGGGTCATGGAAGCGCAGCAGCATCGACAGCACCGTGCTCTTGCCGGCACCCGAGGGACCGACCAGGGCCACGGTCTCGCCGGGGCGCACATGCAGGCTGAAGTGGTCGAGCGCGGCCTGGTCCGGTCGCAGCGGGTAGTGGAACACCACGTCATCGAACTGGATCTCGCCTTGCAGCGGCTGCGGCAGCGCGCGTGGATGCGCGGGCGCGCGGATCTCGACATCCTCCTGCAGCAGTTCGCCGATCCGGCCCATGCCGCCGGCAGCGCGCTGGAGTTCGTTCCAGACTTCGGCCAGAGCGCCCACCGAGCCACCGCCGATCAGCGCATACAGCACGAACTGGCCCAGGGTGCCGGCACTGAGGCGGCCCTCGATGACATCGTGGGCGCCCAGCCACAGCACGCCGACAATGGCACCGAAGATCAGCAGGATGGCACTGGCGGTGACCAGCGACTGTGCGCCGATGCGCCGGCGTGCGGCCCGGATCGCATCGCCCAGCGCCAGGTCGAAGCGGCCGCGCTCGTAAGGCTCGCGCGCATGTGCCTGCACCGTGCGGACGGCACCGAGGGTCTCGCTGGCCAGGCTGTTGGCGTCGGCGATGCGGTCCTGGCTGCTGCGCGCGACGGTGCGCAGCTTGCGTGCGCCGATGATGATGGGCAGTACCGCCAGCGGGATGCCGAGCAGCGACCACGCCGCCAGGCGCGGACTGGTCACGAACAGCATCGCCAGGCTGCCGACCACCGTCACGCTGCTGCGCAATGCGACTGACATGGTCGAGCCCACCACGCTGCGCAGCAGCTCGCTGTCGGCGGTCAGGCGCGAGACCAGTTCGCCGCTGCGGCTGCGGTCATGGAAACCGGCACCCAACTGGATCAGGTGCCCGTACAGACGGCTGCGCAGGTCGGCAACTACCTTCTCGCCGAGCAGCGACACGAAGTAGAAGCGTGCGGAGGTGGCGATCGCCAGCACTACCGCCACCAGCATCAGCAGGGCAAACGCCCGGTTGATCTGGCCGCCGCTGCTGAAGCCGTGGTCGATCATCTGCTTGACGGCCGGAGGCAGGCTGAGGGTGGCGGCCGAGGAGACGGCCAGCGCCAGCAGCCACGCGGCGAACAGGCCACTGTGCCGGCGCACGAACGGCCACAGCGTTCGCAGGCTGCCGAGGCGGCGCAATGGCGGGGTCGCGGCGGCCGCGTCGTCCTTGTCAGTCATCCTGGTCGTCATCTCGGATACGGATACGGTCACGGGTGGCGTCTCGCAGGCGGATTTTCAATGCGTCGGCCTGGTCGGCGGGTAATTCGATCCGCAGGCGCACGCCTTCAGCGTCGAACTGTTCATCCTGCTTCTCGGCGGAGAATGCGGGCAGGGCCGCATGCAGGGTACCCAGGTCCTCGAAGCCGGCCAGCAGCTGCAGCCGTGCCATCGCCACCAGCGGCAGCCGCGGTGCCGTGCGCAGACACTCGGCGGCGGTACCGCCGTAGGCGCGGACCAGACCGCCGGCGCCGAGCTTGATACCCCCGTACCAGCGGATCACCACCACCATGACCCGGTCGAAGCCCTGGCCATCGATGGCGGCCAGGATCGGCCGGCCGGCAGTTCCCGCCGGCTCGCCATCATCGCTGGAACGATACTCCTGTCCATGCCGGTAGGCCCAGCAGTTGTGCGTGGCGTCGGCCACCATCACCCGCTGCAGGAACGACATCGCCGCCGCCGCGCCATCGATGGGCGCGGCATGGGCGATGAAGCGGCTGTGCTTGACTTCCAGCGTGTGGCTGACGGGCTGGGCGAGGGTATCGGGCATTCCCTTCATTCTACGGGGTTGCCGCCCCCATGCTTCAGTCGTCCAGCAGAGGACGCAGGTCGCGTGGCAGCCGCGACTCCGGATACTGCTGCACGTAGCGCTCGAGGCTGGCACGGGCGATGTCGCGCTGGCCTTCGTCGCGACGTTCGCGGATCTTCTGCAGCCACTGCCGGCGGGGCAGCTGGGCGTCGGCGGCCACTTCGGCCTGCACGGCCGTAGCGCTGAGCGCGGCATCGCTGCCGCGACGCATCACGCCCGGTGCGCTGCGGAGCGGTACGGCCCGCTTGAGCGTCGTGGTGTCACCGCGCTGTCCCGCGCTGGCCGGGGCGGCCTCCATCGCGCCGGACAGGGGGACAACGGCGTCGCGCGCTTCCAGCGACGGCGGCGCAGGCGCCGCAGCGGGCAGCGGTGCCGAATAGGCCACAGCGGCCGGAGGTTCCGCAGCCGGCGGCGGAGCTGCGGTGTCGGCTGCGGCGCGCTCGGTGGCCTGAGCCGCCGCCTTCGCTCGTGCCGCCACCGTCGGTGCCGGTGTTTGCGGTGCAGAGGATCGGGCCGGCGCGGCGGGCCTGGGTGCCGCGACCGGCGCCGGTGGTGCCGGCGGCGCACTTGCGATGGCCGGCTCGGCAGGGGAAGGCCGGGTGGGGTCCTCGGCAGGCTGCGCGGCCACTTCGGCAGCGACCTCGCCGGCGACGCGCGGCGCAGTGATCTGTGCATCGTGCGCCGGGACCGCGGGCGGTTCCGGGCGCAGCTGCCAGGCGATGCCGATGGCGAATACCATCGATGCAGCAACGCCGAACACCGCAGGCCAGTGCCGGCGCGGCCGCCGTGCACGCACGCTGCCCGCGTCGGCCGCGTCGGCCGGTGGCGCCTGCACCGCCGCACGGGCGGCCGCCAGGATCGTGGCATCCAGCGCCGCCGGAGGCGCCTGTTCGACACGACGGCCGAGCAGGCGCGCCAGCTCGCGCTCTTCAGGCGTCAGGGGTTCGTCTCGGTTCATGCGTTCAGTCCCGCACGCAGCTTGTCCATCGCATAGCGCAGCCGCGATTTCACGGTTTCCCGGCCTACGCCGGTGATCTGGCCGATCTCCTCCAGGCTCAGTTCCTGATCCAGCCGCAGCTGCAGCACTTCGCGCTGCTCCAGCGGCAGTTCTTCCATCGCGCGCTGGATGCGGCGACGTTGCTCGAATTCTGAAAGCTCTGCTTCCGGGGTCTGCCCGTCTTCCAGCGCGGCCAGACGCAGCTCGGCATCGGCCGGCGCCGCCGGGCGGTGGCGTGCGGCGCGCCAGTGATCGTTGAGCCGGTTGTGCGCGATGCGGAACAGCCAGGTGCTGAAGGCGGCATCCGGCTGCCAGCCGGACCGTGCGCTGATGACCCGTTGCCAGACGTCCTGGAAGATCTCCTCGGCCAGGGCGGTATCGCGCAGCTGGCGCAGCAGGAAGCCGAACAGGCGCTTGCGATGGCGCGCATACAGGCTCTCGAACGCGTGCAGGTCGCCGCCGGCCCAGGCGAGCATCAAGGCTTCATCGGTTGGCAGGGCGCTGGCTTCCACGCGGTACAGGTTAAGGCCTGCCGACGATGGCGCATAGCGGGGTGCGGGGGCGGACAGGGCGAGGTTCATGGCTCGGAACGGGGTGCGGACGCCAGGAATAACGAACGGGCGCACGATTCGGGGTTGCCGGGCTTCCATTGCCCCCCCGGTGGCGCGCTATGCTCGGCGGCTCAGGGGAGGCGACGCACAGACGGCGCCAAGAGATTGTCATTTGTCCACGCACGCTGAACCTGCGCAAACGCCATTACACGAGGCCGTGCTGAGTACGGAACTCGTGCGCGCGCTGCATGCGCTGCTGCCGGAATCGGCGGTGGTCCGGGTCGGCTGGGACGATCCCCAGCTGGGGCGCGGTGACGCCATCTGGCCGATACCCCCGGTCGCGGCCGACAGCGGGGCACCGGCTGCAGGCGATGGCCGCCACGGTTGGGATCATGATGGTGCCCGCCTGTACCTGGTGGTGGAAGGCGCGGCGCCTTCGTCCGCATGGTGGGGTCTGGCGCGGCAGGCCATGGAGCTGGCCCTGCAGCGGGGCCGCCAGGCGGGACAGATCAAGGCGCTGGAAGAGGCCGAGCGGCTGCAGCAGGCGCTGTTCCAGATTGCCGATCTTGCCGGCGCCGACCTGGAGATGGGGCAGATGCTGCGCCGCGTGCACGACGTGCTGGGCACGCTGATGTACGCGGAAAACTGTTACATCGTCGAATACGATGACCTGCACGACCAGATCAGGTTCCTGTACTTCGCCGACCAGGTGGATGATTTCGTCGCCGATCCGGCGCAGAGCTTCGACGCCAGTGGAATGCCGCGCAGCCTGACGGTGGCGTTGCTGCACCATGGCAGGCCCCTGAGCGGACCTTCGCGGGAACTGTTGGCCCGCGAGGTCGGGCAGGAGCATGACCCGCTTCGCGGCCCCGAAAGCCTGGACTGGCTGGGTGTGCCGATGCTGCGCGATGGCCGGGTGTGCGGTGCCATCGTGGTGCAGAGCTACGAGCAGGCAGACCGCTATGGCGAGGCCGAGCGTGCACTGCTGGGTTTCGTTGCCCAGCACGTACAGACCGCGATGGACCGGCGCCAGGCCCAGGTGCGGCTCGAGCAGCAGGTGGAACTGCGCACGCAGGAGCTGCAGCGCGCCAACCACAGCCTGCAGGACGAAGTGGCCGAGCGTCGTCGTGCCGAGCAGCTGCAGATCGCGCTGTACGACATTGCAGAGATGGCGATGTCCGCCGAGAGCCTGGAGCAGTTCTACGGCCAGGTGCATGGCGTGGTCGGCCGACTGCTCGACGCGCGCAATTTCTACATCGCGCTGGTCAACGAGGCGGGTGATGGACTGGATTTCGTCTACTCGGTGGATGAACGCCACGCCAGCCGCGCCTCCCGTGCGTTCAGTCGTGGCCTGACCGAATACGTGGTGCGCAACCGCCAGCCGCTGTTGGCCTCCCGCGCGCAGATCGACTCGCTGCGCGCCAGTGGCGAGGTGCGCGAGTCCGGCGCGCGCTCGCTGTGCTGGCTGGGCGTGCCGCTGCTGCGCGATGACGAAGTGGTTGGCGCGATCGTGGTGCAGAGTTACAGCGAGCAGCGTGCCTTCAGCATCCACGACCAGCGCTTGCTGACCTTCGTCGCGCAGAACATCGGCACCGGACTGGCCCGCCAGCGCGACCAGCAGCGCCTGCGTTCGGCGCATGCCGAACTGGAAAAGCGCGTGGACGAACGCACGCGCGAACTGGCTGAGGTCAATGAAAAGCTGTTGGGCCAGATCGGCGAGCGCCTGCGTGCCGAGCAGCGGCTGACCCACCAGGCCATGCACGACGCGCTGACCGGGTTGCCCAACCGCCTGCACCTGCTGGACCGGCTGCAGGATGCGCTGGTACTGGCCAGGCAGGAGGACGGTCCGGTGTTCGCGGTGCTGTTCCTGGATCTGGACCGTTTCAAGCTGGTCAACGACAGCATCGGCCACGCGGCCGGCGATCACATGCTGGTGGAAGTGGCCAAGCGCATCGTGTCGATGGCGGGCCCCGACGACGTGGTGGCGCGCCTGGGCGGTGATGAGTTCGCGGTGCTGCTGCAGTGCCCGCTGGGCCTGGCGCAGGCCCTGGATTTCGGTCAGCGCCTGCTGTTGGCATTGCAGGAGTCGATGTGGATCGCCGGGCGCGAGCTGTTCCCGTCCGGCAGCCTCGGCATCGCGCTGTGGAATCCGCGTTACCGGACCGGAGAAGAGCTGCTGCGCGATGCCGACGCCGCCATGTACCGGGCCAAGGCGCAGGGCCATGATCGCTGTGCGATCTTCGACGAGGACATGCGCGAGCAGGCCATGCGCAGCCTCGATCTGGAAGCCGATCTGCGGCGGGCGATCAACAACCGGGATTTCGTGCCGTTCTACCAGCCGATCGTGCGCCTGTCCGACGGGGAAGTGGTGGGACACGAAGCGCTGCTGCGCTGGCAGCACGAACGGCGTGGCCTGCTGTTGCCGGGCGCGTTCCTGGAGCTGGGAGAGGAGAGCGGGTTGATCGAACAGGTCGACTGGCTGATCTACGAACAGGTCATCGCCGGCCTGGCCGCGGGCGGGCAGGGCTATGTGTCGGTGAACGTGTCGCCGCGGCATTTCCGTTCGGCCGGTTTCAGTGCGCGCCTGTTCGGCCTGCTCGACGCCTGCGGGGCCGATCCGCGCCGGTTGCGCCTGGAGATCACCGAGGTCGCGCTGCTGGATGACGGCCCGCACACGCTGCATATCCTGCAGGGACTGCGCGAGCGCGGCATCCAGGTGCAGCTGGACGACTTCGGCACCGGCTTCTCGGCGTTGTCGTACCTGCACCGCTTCCCGATCAGCACGCTGAAGATCGACCAGAGCTTCATTGCCGGCCTGCATGGACCGGAAGTGCAGAGCACCCGCGCGCTGGTACAGGGCGTGCTGTCGCTGGCGCGCACGCTGGGCATCGAAACCATCGGCGAAGGCATCGAAACCGAAGCCCAGCGGCAGACACTGCGCGAACTGGGTTGCGATTACGGCCAGGGCTACCTGCTGGGGCGACCGGCTCCCTGGGCCGACGTGGCGCCCTGAGACGCCACGCGGCGGACGATCAACGCAGGGCGGCGCGGCGCTTCTCGTCGATCCACTTGGAGGCCTGTGCCGGCTGGTAGTTCTTCATCCACTCCAGCATCTGCTCGATGTCCGAGCCGTACCACAGGTCCTGGCGCTGGTCCGGGTGCAGGAAACGCTCATCCACCATGCGATCGATCATGCCGATCAGCGGTGCATAGAAGCCGTCCACGTCCAGGAATGCACAGGGCTTGTTGCCGATGCCCAGCTGGCGCCAGGTCAGCATCTCGAAGATCTCCTCCATGGTGCCGAAGCCGCCGGGCAGGGCGACGAAGCCGTCGGCCAGGTCGAACATGCGCGACTTGCGTTCGTGCATCGAGCCGACGATCTCCAGCTCGGTCAGGCCACGATGGGCCACTTCCCAGTCGGCCAGCTGGCGGGGGATCACGCCGGTGACCTCGCCGCCGGCCGCGAGCACGGCATTGGCCACGGTTCCCATCAGGCCGACGTTGCCGCCGCCATACACCAGGCGCAGGCCATCACGGGCGATGCGGTCGCCCAGCGCGATGGCGCGTTCGGTATAGGCAGGCTTGCTGCCCGCGTTGGAGCCACAGTACACACAGATCGACTTCATGGGGGTTGTCTCTTGGTGCGGAAACGAAAACGCCCCGTCGCCGACCGCAGGGCGGTCAGGGACGGGGTGTCCGAGGATTATGAGGCCTTGAGAGGCCTTCTGTAGAGCCGAGCCATGCTCGGCTGCTCTTCGTTCAGATCGCGGCAATGCCCTAGCCGAGCATGGGCTATGCCGGTCGTCCTGACCGGCACCCTTCGGGCCGTCGCCAGCGACGTTGGCAGCGGCTCCTGCCGCTGCCTTCGGCTCTACAAAAAGCGGGGGCTTACGCCGCCGCAGCCTGCTCGCGTCGCGGGCCTTCACGCAGGGCGCGGCCGACCATGCCCACCAGCAGATCCAGCTCTTCGCTGTCCATGCCGAAGTGGGGCGTGAAGCGCAGCGAGTTCTCGCCGCCATGGATCACATTGATGCCATGCCGGCGCAGCCATTCTTCGGTGGAACCACTGCCGTAGCACTTGAACTGCGGCGCCAGCTCGCACGAGAAAAGCAGGCCGGTACCCTGCACCTTGGTGATCAGCCCGCCAAGCTCGCCCTTGAGCTGTTCCAGCTTGCGCACGGCTTCGGCGCCGCGCTCGGCGATGTTGGCGCGCACCTGCGGGGTCAGCTGTGCCAGCGTCGCGCAGGCCACGTCCAGCGCACGCGGGTTGCTGGTCATGGTGTTGCCGTAGATGCCCTTGCGGTACAGCTGTGCGGCATGCTCGGTCACCGCCAGCACCGACAGCGGGTACTGGGCCGCGTTCAGGGCCTTCGAGTAGGTTTCCATGTCCGGCGGATCCAGGCCTTCGAAGCCCGGGTAGTCAACCACCGACAGCACGCCGTGCGCGCGCAGGCCGGCCTGGATCGAATCGAGCAGCAGCAGGCTGCCGTGCGCGCGGGTCAATTCGCGGGCCAGGGCATAGAACGACGGCGGCACCGAGCGGCCCGGATCGCCTTCGCCCATGACCGGCTCCAGGAACACCGCCTCGATGAACCACTTGTTGCGGGCGGCGTCCTCGAACACCGCGCGCAGGCCGGCTTCGTCGTACGGCGCCACGGTGATCACCGAATCCTCGCCACGGTAGCTGGCCAGATGCTGCATGTAGCTCTTGCGGCTGGAATCGGAGTACAGCGCCGGCCGGTCGGTGCGGCCATGGAAGCTGCCCTTGACCACCACGCGCTTGATCGCGGCGCCGGCGTGGCGCGCACCCGGGTCGGTCTGCAGCTTGGCGTTGACGTCGGCGATGCGTGCGGCCAGCCCGACCGCTTCCGAGCCGGAGTTCAGGCACATGAAACGGGCGAACGGGCAGCCGCCACGACGGTGGCCGATCTCGGCGCGAAGGGCGGTGATGAAGCGCTGCTGTGACAGGCTGGGGGTCATGATGTTGGCCATCACCTGCGGTCGGGCCATCGCCTCCAGCACTGTGTCGGGGGTATGACCGAAGCCGAGCATGCCGTAGCCGCCAGCGTCATACAGCACCGCCCCCTTGAGGGTGACCACCCACGGGCCGCGCGCGGCCAGCGCCACATAGGGCGTAACGGCGTCGTCGGCGTAGAAATTGACGAACCCGTCCTGCATGGCATCGATCTGCGCCTGTTCGTCCTGCGCCAGCAACGGCCCCAGTTCGCCCTGCACACGGGCGAACTCCGCGGCGGCGGCCTCGACCGCGGCCACCAGCTGCGGATGGCGGACGGACAGGGTGGTCAGGGTGGCGTCGTCCAGGCCGGTGGTGAGGCGGGTGCCGGGCTGGCTGCGCAGGGGGGCGAGGCGTTCGATGAAGCTCATTGCAGATCTCCTGAAACAATGGGGCGCACGGGCCATCAAAAAGCAAAACGCGCGTCATCACGCGCGCTGGGCGGCCTCGTGCAGCGGACTTCCATCTCGATGCTAGCACTTGTTTTTTTGCGCGATAACCCCGCAGAAACCTGTTGCATAGCAGCATTTTGCGCGACGTTCGCCGCGGACCACGCCGGCTCGCAGACGCTGGCCGTACAATGCGCGCCATTGTCGACCTGTTGCCGCCCACTGCCTTGAAGAAGTCCGATTTCCACTACGACCTGCCGGCTGAACTGATCGCGCAGGCGCCGCTGGCTGAACGTTCCGCCAGCCGCCTGCTGCTGGTGCCTCCGGCCCCTGCCGCCTTCACCGACCTGCAGGTGCGTGATCTGCCCTCGCTGCTGCACCCGGGCGACCTGCTGGTATTCAACGATACGCGCGTGATCCCGGCGCGCCTGTTCGGTCAGAAGGCCAGCGGTGGGCGGGTCGAGATCCTGATCGAGCGCCTGCTCGGCGGCCAGCAGGCGCGTGCCCAGGTCGGCGCCAGCAAGTCGCCCAAGGCCGGCAGCCGCATCGCGCTCGATGCCGGTGGCGAAGCCGAAGTGCTGGGCCGCGACGGCGAGTTCTATGTGCTGCAGTTCCATGTGCCCGAGTCACTGGAGCAGTGGCTGCTGCACGCCGGACGCCTGCCGCTGCCCCCCTACATCCAGCGCGAGCCGGGCGTGGACGACCGCGAGCGCTACCAGACCGTGTTCGCGCGGGAGGTGGGAGCGGTGGCGGCACCGACCGCCGGCCTGCATTTCGATGAACCGCTGTTGGCCGCGCTGAAGGACAAGGGCGTGGAGTTCGGCCACGTCACCTTGCACGTGGGGGCAGGCACCTTCCAGCCGGTGCGAGCCGATGACCTGAAGGACCACGTGATGCACCGCGAGTGGCTGAACGTGGGCGCCGAGCTGGTGCAGCAGGTGCGTCGGACCCGCGCTGCGGGCGGGCGCGTGATCGGTGTCGGCACCACCGTGGTGCGCGCGCTGGAAAGTGCGATGCGTGACGGCGAGCTGTTGCCGTTCGCCGGCGAGACGCAGATCTTCATCACCCCGGGCTATCGGATCCGCAGCGTTGACGCGATGGTGACCAATTTCCATCTGCCGGAAAGCACCCTGTTGATGATGATTTCGGCCTTTGCCGGCAAGGAGCGGGTGTTCGAGGCCTATCAGCACGCGATCCAGCAGCGCTATCGCTTCTTCAGTTACGGCGACGCGATGCTGCTGTTCCCGCAGGCAGGGTAGGGCGCGCCGGGAGGGCAGGGACCCTTGCGGGTGCGCACCTTGGTGCGCACGCCTTCTTGGGAGACAATAGGCAACTATTTGCCTGAACGACCGCTCCATGTCCCGACTGCAGTTCCAGCTCAAGACCCGCGACGGCCGTGCCCGTCGCGGCCGCCTGACCTTCCCGCGCGGCACGGTGGAAACGCCGGCTTTCATGCCCGTGGGAACCTATGGCTCGGTCAAGGGCATCCTGCCGGACCAGGTGCGCGCGCTGGGTGCCGAGATCATCCTTGGCAACACCTTCCATCTGTACCTGCGTCCGGGCCTGGACATCATCGCCGACCACGGCGGACTGCATGGCTTCTGCCGCTGGGACGGCCCGATCCTGACCGATTCCGGCGGTTTCCAGGTGTTCTCGCTGGCCCACCGCCGCAAGATCACCGAACAGGGCGTGACCTTCGCTTCGCCGACCGACGGGGCCCGGGTGTTCCTCGGCCCGGAAGAGAGCATGAAGATCCAGAAGGTGCTCGATTCGGACGTGGTGATGATCTTCGACGAGTGCACCCCGTACCCGGCCACCGAGGACGTCGCCCGCCGATCGATGGAGCTGAGCCTGCGCTGGGCCCAGCGCAGCCGCAACGCGCATGACGAGCTCGGCAACGATGCGGCCCTGTTCGGGATTGTCCAGGGTGGGGTGCATACCGACCTGCGCAGCCGCTCGGCCGAGGCCCTGCAGGCGATCGGCTTCGATGGCTATGCCATCGGTGGCCTGGCCGTGGGCGAGCCGGAGCATGAGCGCAACGCCATGCTCGACCACCTGGATCCGGAGCTGCCGGGCGACCGCCCGCGCTACCTGATGGGCGTGGGCCGGCCGGAAGACCTGGTCGAGGGTGTCGCACGCGGCGTGGACATGTTCGACTGCGTGATGCCGACCCGCAACGCGCGCAATGGGCATTACTTCACCTCGTTCGGTACCGTCCGCATCCGCAATTCGCAGTATGCGCGGGACATGGACCCGATCGAACCGGGCTGCGGCTGCGTGGCCTGTACCGGCGGCTACACCCGCTCGTACCTGCGCCACCTGGACCGCTGCAACGAGATGCTGGCGCCGATGCTGGGCACCCTGCACAACCTGTTCTACTACGAGAAGCTGATGGCCGACATCCGGGCGGCGATCGAGGCGGGAACCTTCCAGGCCTTCCGCGAGTCCTTCTATGCGGCACGCGGAGCGGTTCCGCCGCCGCTGTAACCCGGCGCCCCCCCTGTCGAACGGCCCGGGGACGAACGTCCGGGGCCATGGCATACTTCAAGGCTGACCCAGATCCGCGGTCGACACCCCGCGCCCGTGAAAGGGCCGGAGCGCCGCCCAACCAAAGGACCAAAGATGAACCTGCTTGCCTTCCTGATTCCCGCCGCCCACGCCCAGGCCGCCGGCGGCCAACCGCAGGGCATGGGCCTGACCACGCTGCTGTTCCCGATCATCCTGATCGCCATCATGTACTTCCTGATGATCCGCCCGCAGATGAAGCGGCAGAAGGAGCACAAGGCCATGCTGGAGAAGATCAAGCGTGGCGACGAAGTGCTGACCAACGGTGGCATCGCCGGCGTGGTCACCGACATCGGCGACAACTTCGTCACCCTGGAAGTGGCCGAGAACGTGCGCATCCGCGTGCAGAAGGGCGCTGTCGGCAACGTGCTGCCGGCCGGTACCCTGAAGTCGGCCCAGTAAGCCACTCCCTTTCCGATGCACAACCGCGGCGCCGGGGATGGCGCCGCGCGGGACCCAAGCAATGCTCGAATTTCCACGCTGGAAGTACGTCGTCATCCTGATCGTACTTGCGCTCAGTACGCTGTATGCGCTGCCCAACATCTACCAGAAGGACGCGGCCGTCCAGATCACCGCCAACCGTGGCGGACAGGTTGACGACGCCCTCCGCGACCGCGTGGTGGCTGACCTGAAGAAGGCCGGCATCGCCAGCCTCGGCGCCGAGAAGGAAGGCGAGAGCCTGATCGTCCGCCTGCCGGACCTCAAGACCCAGGCCGCGGCAAGCGACCTGCTGCGCGACAGCGTGGGTGAGAACTACACGGTCGCGCTGAACCTGGCATCCACCGTTCCGGACTGGCTGGCCAATCTTGGCGGTCGCCCGATGACGCTCGGCCTGGACCTGCAGGGCGGCGTGCACTTCGTGCTGCAGGTGGACCAGAAGGCAGCGCTGGACAAGCGCCTGGATGCCTACACCGAAGACGTGCGCAGCACCCTGCGCGACGCACGCATTCCGTACCAGTCGGTCGAGCGTCGCGCCGACAACAGCATCGTGGCCAACCTGAGCCCGTCCGCCGGTGACGACGCCGCGCAGCGCGCCCGCACGGCCCTGCTCAAGGCGCAGCCGACCCTCGGTTACGACGTCAGCGGCAGCCGCATCACGGTGACCGTGCCGGAGGCCGAGATCTCGCAGATCGCCAACGGCGCCATCGAGCAGAACATCAATACCCTGCGCAACCGCGTGAACCAGCTGGGCGTGGCCGAGCCGATCATCCAGCGCCAGGGCGCCGACCGCGTCGTGGTGCAGCTGCCCGGCGTGCAGGACACGGCCGAAGCCAAGCGCATGATCGGTGCGACCGCCACCCTGGAATACCGTGCGGTGGTCGAGGGCAACGCGCAGGACGCCATCAACGCCGGCCGCATCCCGCCGGAAGCCAAGGTCTACCAGCAGCGTGACGGCCGCGGCCCGATCCTGCTGAACAAGCGCGTGATCGTCACCGGCGACCAGATGGTGGCTGCGCAGGCGGTGACCGACGCCAACAGCGGTGCCCCGGCGGTCAGCGTGACGCTGAACAACGTCGGTGGCCAGCGCATGTTCGACTTCACCAGCGCCAACGTGAACAAGCCGATGGCGGTGGTGTACACCGAACGCGTGCCGACCGTGACCGTGGTCGACGGCCAGGAAGTGCGCGGCTTCAAGGTCAACGAGGAAGTGATCTCGGTGGCCAACATCAATGGCGTGTTCGGCAAGAACTTCCAGACCACCGGCCTGCAGAAGAAGGAAGCCGAAGATCTGGCCAAGCTGCTGAAGTCCGGCTCGCTGGCCGCGCCGATGGACTTCGTCGAAGAGCGCGTGGTCGGCCCGAGCCTGGGTGCCGAGAACGTCAAGAACGGCATGCGCGCCGTGGTCTTCGCCTTCCTGTTCACCCTGGTGTTCTTCAGCATCTACTACCGCATGTTCGGCATCATCACGTCGGTGGCGATGCTGTTCAACCTGCTGATCGTGGTGGCGGTGATGTCGTTGTTCGGCGCGACCATGACCCTGCCGGGCTTCGCCGGCCTGGCGCTGTCTGTCGGCCTGTCGGTCGACGCCAACGTGCTGATCAACGAGCGTATCCGTGAAGAGCTGCGGGCCGGTGTTCCGGGCAAGACCGCGATCGTGACCGGTTACGAGCGCGCTTCCGGCACCATCCTCGACGCCAACCTGACCGGCCTGATCGTCGGCGTGGCACTGTTCGCATTCGGTACCGGTCCGCTGAAGGGCTTCGCGCTGACCATGATCATCGGTATTTTCGCCTCCATGTTCACCGCGATCACCGTGTCGCGTGCGCTGGCGACGCTGATCTACGGCCGCCGCAAGAAGCTCCAGAACGTGGCCATCTGACGGGACGACACGCACATGAAACTGTTTCCGCTGCACATCCTCCCGAACGATACCAAGATCGATTTCATGCGGTGGCGCCATGTCGCCATGGTCGTCACGATCATCGTGTTCCTGGCATCGATCGCCATCATCGGCTTCAAGGGCTTCAACTATGCCCTGGACTTCACCGGCGGCACCCTGATCGAAGCCCGCTTCGAGCGCCCGGTGGACGTCGAGCAGGTCCGCACCAAGCTCGAGCAGAGCGGCTTCGACGGCGCCCAGGTGCAGAGCGTCGGTGGCAGTACCGACCTGCTGATCCGCCTGGCGCCGCACGGTGAGCATGCCCCGGGTACCGGCGATTCCGCCGCCGAGGACAAGGCCACCGCGGCGGCCGTGGTCAAGGCGCTGTCCTCGGCCGACAACCAGGCGACGGTGCTGCGCAATGAGTTCGTCGGCCCGCAGATCGGCAAGGATCTGGCGATGAACGGCCTGTACGCCACCATCTTCATGCTGGCCGGCTTCCTGATCTACATCGCCGTCCGCTTTGAATGGAAGTTCGCGGTCACCGCCAGCATCGTGGCCATGTTCGACCTGATCGTGACGGTGGCTTACGTGTCCCTGCTGGGCCGCGAGTTCGACCTGACGGTGCTGGCCGGCCTGCTGTCGGTGATGGGCTTTGCGATCAACGACATCATCGTGGTGTTCGACCGCGTCCGCGAGAACTTCCGCAGCCTGCGCGTGGAACCGATGGAAGTGCTGAACCGTTCGATCAACCAGACGCTGTCGCGTACGGTGATCACCGCGGTGATGTTCTTCCTGTCCGCACTGGCCCTGTACCTGTACGGTGGCAGCTCGATGGAAGGCCTGGCCGAAACGCACATGATCGGTGCGGTGATCGTGGTCATGTCGTCGATCCTGGTCGCGGTGCCGATGCTCACGATCGGCTTCCTGCGCGTGAGCAAGCAGGACCTGCTGCCGAAGGCCAAGGACATCGAGGCTCTGGCCCGCCGTCCGTAAGCGTTCGCGCTGCACGCAACGCACAGAGAACCCCGCGCAAGCGGGGTTTTTTGTTGGCAGGTCGTGCAGCCCTGCACCTGCCGAGGCAAAGGCAACATCAACAGCGGGCATTTCGTGGGTTGGCGGGGCGGTGTCGGAGTACGGGGACGCCGTAAACCCGTCCATGGGGGCTTGGCAGCCGCTTGCTCGTGCGCGCCCCGCGGCCACCACCCCACACAACGGGGTTTGGGGCCCCGCCCAACCCCCCCCCGCCAGCCAACGGGCCACGAGCGATGCCACCCCCCCC
>NZ_JBRRES010000014.1:0-94612 GCF_056760395.1 Stenotrophomonas sp. STEN009
TGTCTGGGGGGGGGGGGGGGGGGGGTTTTGCGGGGGTGGGGGGGGGTTGTGGGTGCGTGGGGGGGGGGGTGTTGGTGTCTCTCGGGTGGCCTCGCCGCGGCGGGCTTTGCTTTTGCCTCCCCCCCCAAGGAGGGTGGCGCCGGGCCATGCCCGGCGCTGGAATCAGCCGCGGCTGATACGGCCGACCGGCGTGTTGCCGCCGTCGCCGAGGAACTTGCGCGGGTTCACCACGTTGCCGTTTTCCCAGACCTCGAAGTGCACGTGGGCGCCGGTGGAGCGACCGGTGGAACCGGCCTTGGCCACTTCCTGGCCGGCACGGACCAGATCGCCGACCTTCACCACCAGGCGCGAATTGTGCGCGTAGCGGGTGACGTAGCCGTTGCCATGGTCGACATCGACGACGTTGCCGTAGCCGCCCTTGACGCCGGAGAAGCTGACCACGCCATCGGCCACGGCCATGACCGGATCGCCGACCCGGGCGTGGAAGTCCATGCCCTTGTGGGTGGCGGCACCGCGGCCGAAGGGGTCGGCACGGGTGCCGAAGCCGGACGTGACATAGCTGTTGCGGATCGGCATGCGCGAAGGCACGGCGTTCTGCTGCAGCTGGTGATCGAACATCAGCGATTCCATCACCGACAGCTGGCGGCCTGAAGCAGCGAAACGCTGCTCCAGCACCTGTAAGTCGGCGTTGACATCCTTGACCGGGATGTCCGAGGTCGGGCCGCCGGCATCGCCGTCACCCAGGCCGGGAGTTTCGTTGAAGTCGAACTCGCCATCTTCCAGCTTGCCCATCTGGGTCAGCCGTTCGCCCAGGGCGTTGAGGCGGGTGGCCTGCGCCTGCAGCTCGCCGAGGCGGGCCGCCAGCGCGTTGACCTGGGTCTGCGCATCGCGCTGGACCTTGGCCAGTTCAGCCTCCCGGCGGTCGACCTTGGCCTGCAGCCGCGAATCGTTGAACGCGTTGGCGCCGATTCCGCCTGCAAAGCCGATAATGCAGCCTACCCCGAGCACGCTGCCCAGCAGGGCACGGGGGCGGTCCTCGAAATAGAACCGCAAACGCGTGAGCGCCGATTTGGCCTGACCTTCACGCGTTTTGATTACGATCTTTTTGAATGCCATCAGTGAGTTTTCATGTCTGAGCCGAAATCCAGCGTTCGCCCCGCTTCCGTGCCGAAACCGGCACTGGATGCGGTAATGGCGGACAAAAGCGGGAACCCGCTGCGGCGTGCCTTGTGGCTCGACGCGCTGGACCGTCAGTTGCGCCCCCAGTTGCCGCCACCTCTGCGCAGCCGTTGCCGGCTGGCCAATGTGGACGGGGAACACCTCGTTTTTCTCGTCGAGTCCCCGGTCTGGCATGCCAAGTTCCGGCTTGCCGAGGCCCAGCTTCTCGACGCGGCCCGGTCCATCGGGCTGAAGGCCACCAGGGTGACCATCAAGACTGCGTCCACCACTCCCTCACGCTCCCCAGCGATCGACAACCGGAATGGCCCCCACGCAGTTTCAGCCGCCACGCACAAAGGGCTACGCGACGCCTTGGCAGCCCTGCAGGATGTTCCTTCGAAGCCGAAGAAGCGGTCCTGAGGACAACGGAGCCTCCTGCTCCGCTCCCCGTCGCGCGTGTCACCGCAGCGTGAAACATTTCGGGGGCCGGGTCGCATCCTAGCGGTCCCCGGTGGACCTGTCGTTAGATTGTTGTTAAAACAACGTTAAATTCAGGCTTCCGATCCAACAGGTTCACGAAACCGTGACGACAGACCGACAGTCGCGTCACCTGCTGCGTCGTATCCATCGCAGCCTCCAGAAATGCGGACGCCGCCCTGAGAGGCGGCGTTTTTCCCTTTCAATTCAAAACGTTATGTGGATCAGGCGTAGGCCGGGGTGGCGTACTCGACCGGATCCGGTACCGCCGGCGAGTCATAGCTGACCCACTCCCACGCGCTGGCATCGGCCATCAGCGCGCGCACCAGCTTGTTGTTGAGCGCGTGACCGGACTTGAAGCCCTCGTAGGCGCCCAGCACCTGGCCACCGGCGAGGTAGAGGTCGCCGATCGCATCAAGGATCTTGTGGCGCACGAATTCGTCGGCGTAGCGCAGCCCGTCTTCGTTGAGCACGCGGAACTCGTCAAGCACGATGGCGTTGTCCATCGACCCGCCCAGGCCCAGATTGCGTTCACGCATGTACTCCAGGTCGCGCATGAAGCCGAAGGTGCGCGCGCGGGAGATTTCCTTGGTGTACGCCAGCGTGGAGAATTCGATTTCCTGGCGTGACTGCTTGGCCGGGATCATCGGGTGGTCGAACTGGATGGTGAAGCCCAGCTTGTACCCCTCGTAGGGCGTGAAGCGGGCCACCTTGTCACCCTCGGTCACTTCCACGGTCTTGAGCACGCGGATGAAGCGCTTGGGCGCATCCTGTTCCACGATGCCTGCCGACTGCAGCAGGAACACGAACGGGCCGGCCGAACCGTCCATGATCGGCAGCTCGGCCGAGGACAGCTCGACGATGATGTTGTCCACACCCAGGCCGGCCAGAGCCGACATCAGGTGTTCAACGGTCTGGACCTTGGCGTCGTTGCAGGTCAGGCCGGTGCACAGGGTCACTTCGGTGACCAGCTCCGCCTTGGCCGGCACTTCCACCACCGGATCCAGATCCACGCGGCGGAACACGATGCCGTGGTTGACCGGTGCCGGGCGCAGGGTCATGTAGACCTTGTCACCGCTGTGCAGGCCAACGCCGGTGGCGCGGATCGTGTTCTTGAGGGTGCGTTGCTGGATCATGGGGGCAGACCGGAAGTGACACATTAGATTAACACGCGCACTCCCCTACCCCGGCTGAAACGGCGGCAGGACACACCGGCGCGCGGGTGGGACACGCGTGAAGGGCCGCCGGGCCTATCCTGGCCCGGCGCCCGCACTTCAGGACATGGTGGCGCGACCCGGGGAGGACAAGCCCCGGGCAGCTCCGCTCAGTCCGCCTGGCGGCGCAGGAACGCCGGGATGTCCAGGTAATCGTTCGGCAGTTCCGCCGCCGCCGGGGCCGAAGAGGCCGGGGCCGACGCGGTGGAGGCTGCCGCGGTATCGCTGCTGGCACGACGCAGGCCCAGGCCCATGCCGCCCACGGCCTTGGAGACCGCATCGCCACCCGTGTCGAACTCGCCGAACTCCGGCTGGCCGGTGGTGGCATTGCGCACCAGCTTGATCGGCGCACGCTCGCCCGGACGCTGGCTCTTGCTGGCCGACACGCGGTTCAGGCCGGTAGCGACCACCGTCACGCGCACTTCGTCCTGCATGTCCGGATCCAGCACGGTACCGACCACCACGGTGGCATCTTCGGACGCGAAGCCATCGATGGTGCGGCCGATCTCGTCGAACTCGGCCATGGTGAAGTCGGCGCCGGCGGTGATGTTGACCAGGATGCCGTTGGCACCGGCCAGGTTCACATCGTCCAGCAGCGGGTTCTGGATCGCCGCTTCGGCGGCAGCCTGGGCACGGTCATCGCCACGGGCGGTGCCGGTACCCATCATCGCCAGGCCCATTTCGGACATGACGGTGCGCACGTCGGCGAAGTCGACGTTGATCAGGCCCGGACGCACGATCAGGTCAGCAATGCCCTGCACGGCGCCCTGCAGCACGTCATTGGCGGCACGGAACGCCTGGATCATGGTGGCGTTGCGGCCCAGCACGGTGATCAGCTTCTCGTTCGGAATCGTGATCAGCGAGTCGCAGTGCTGGCTCAGTTCCTCGATGCCCTTCAGCGCAACCTGCATGCGGCGACGGCCTTCGAACGGGAACGGCTTGGTGACCACGGCCACGGTCAGGATGCCCATTTCCTTGGCCAGCTGCGCCACCACCGGCGCCGCACCGGTGCCGGTGCCGCCGCCCATGCCGGCGGTGATGAACACCATGTCGGCGCCCTGCAGGGCGTCCATGATGCGCTCACGGTCTTCCAGGGCGGCCTGGCGGCCCACTTCCGGGTTCGCGCCTGCGCCCAGGCCCTTGGTCACGTTGGTGCCCAGCTGCAGCTGCAGCTTCGCACCGCAATTCTTGATGGCCTGCGAGTCGGTGTTGGCGGTGATGAACTCCACGCCGTCCACCGCCGAGTTGACCATGTGCGCCACGGCATTGCCGCCGCCGCCGCCCACGCCAACCACCTTGATCACCGCATTGGGTGCCATCTTTTCGATCAGTTCAAAATGCGCCATGTCCGTGTCCTCGTTGTATCCGCTTTCGATGGCATGGGCATTCGGGCGTCCTGCCGTCCTGCTGCATGCCGCCGTTGCGGCTGTGTGGGTTGTGTGTTGCCGGTGTTGCGTTGTGTTGCGGGTGTTGCATCCGGGCGATGCCCGGCGTTACGGGTTCCGCGTCAGAACTCGCCGCGGAACCAGGTCTTGAGTTTCTTGAACATGCTGCCGGCGCGCCCGGTCGGCAGCGATGGCCGGCGCGGATGCTCGATCTGGCTGCCCATCAGCAGCAGGCCCACGCCGGTGGCGTGCACCGGGTTGCCGACCACTTCGCCCAGGCCGGTGACGTGCTGCGGAATGCCCACGCGCACCGGCATCTGCAGCATCTCTTCAGCCAGCTCGACCACGCCTTCCATCTTCGATGCACCGCCGGTGAGCACCATGCCCGCGCGCACCAGCTCTTCGAAGCCGGAGCGACGCAGTTCGGCCTGCACCATCTCGAAGATTTCCTCGTAGCGGCCCTGCACTGCCTGCGCCAGCGAATGGCGCGGCATGCGCCGCGGCGGGCGATCACCCACCGACGGCACCTGGATGCTCTCCTCGGCAGTGGCCAGCTGGGCCAGGGCGCAGGCGTAGCGCACCTTGATCTGCTCGGCTTCCGGGGTCGGCGTGCGCAGCATGTGCGCGATGTCGTTGGTGACGTGGTCGCCGGCAATCGGCAGCGATGCGGTGTGGCAGATCGCGCCCTGCACGAACACCGCGATGTCGGTGGTGCCTGCGCCCATGTCGACCAGCACCACGCCCAGCTCGCGTTCGTCGGCGGTCAGCACCGCCACGCTGGAGGCCAGCGAGGACAGCACCAGATCATCCACCTGCAGGCCGCAGCGCTGCACGCACTTGCTGATGTTGGCGGCGGCGGACTGCGCGCACACCACCAGGTGTGCATGCACTTCCAGGCGCACACCGGTCATGCCCACCGGGTTGCGGATGCCTTCCTGCGAATCATCCAGCACGTACTCGCGCGGGATCGCATGCAGGATCTTCTGGTCGGCCGGAATCGCCACCGCCTTGGCAGCGTCGAGCACGCGGTCCAGGTCGCCCCAGGTCACCTCGCCATCGCGGATCGGCACGATTCCCGGCGAGTTCTTGCACTGCACGTGGTTGCCGGAGATCGAGGCGTAGACCGAACGGATCTCGCAGCCGGCCATCAGCTCGGCCTCTTCGACCGCACGCTGGATCGACTGCACGGTCGATTCGATGTCCACCACCACGCCGCGCTTGAGGCCGCGCGACTCGTGCGATCCGATGCCGATCACTTCGATCGGATTGCCCGGCGAATACTCGCCCACCAGCGCCACCACCTTGGAGGTGCCGATATCCAGGCCGACGATCAGCGATTTGTCACCCTTGCGATTCATGTCCTTTCCTGCGTCCTTCTTGCCGGGGTCGCCGGCGCGTCAGCCGGCGCGGCCGGGGTGCCCCAGCTCAGCGTGAAACCATTGGTGTAACGGAGATCGGCGCGCTCGATCGGCGCAGCCTGGTTGGCCAGTTGTGGCAGCACGCGCACGAAGCGCTGCAGGCGCGAACGGGCGTCATCGCGTCCTACCACCACTTCGGTGCCGTTGCTCAGCACCAGCGACCAGCTGCCGCGCGCATCCATGGTCAGGCGGCGCACGTCGACGCCGGCAGGCGCGAACAGCGCGCGTGAATCGTTGTACAGCTTGACCACTTCCTCGGTCTGGCTGTCGGGGCCATCCAGCTCGGGCAGCTGCAGGTCGGCCAGCTTCTTCGGCGTGGGGAACAGCTTGCCCTGCTCGGACAGCAGGCGACCCTCGCCCCAGCGGGCGAAAGGCTTGTGCTCGACCAGGGTCACTTCCAGCACGTCAGGCCACTGCTTGCGCACCTGCGCGCTTTCCACCCACGGCAGCTTCTCCAGTGCGTCCTGCGCATCCTGCAGCTTGACCGCGAAGAACCCGGCACGCGCATACGGCAACAGCACCTGCTGCAGCTGCTCGGCCGGCACGCGCTTGAATTCACCGTGCACGCGCAGCTTCGCCAGCGGCCAGCGCTCGGCGCCGACCCAGCCATTGACCACGGCCACCACCGGCAGTGCCACCACCGACAGCGCCAGAAGCCAGACGAAGATGCGCAGCACCGCGTTCATGCGTGGCCAGCCTCCAGGGTCTGTTCAAGCACGCGCCACACCAGCTCCTCGAAGCCGATGCCGGCCTGGCGGGCCGCCTTGGGCACCAGCGAGTGGCTGGTCATGCCCGGCGCGGTGTTCACTTCCAGCAGGAAGAAGCGGCCACTTGCGCGGTCACGCATCACGTCCACGCGCCCCCAGCCACGGCAGCCGGCGGCGCGGAACGCGGCCAGCGCGATGCGACGGATCTCGTCCTCGGCCTCGCCGTCCAGGCCCGGGCACAGGTACTGGGTATCTTCTGCGATGTACTTGGCGTTGTAGTCGTACCACTGGCCTTTGGGCACGATGCGGATCGACGGCAGTGCGACGTCGCCAAGGATGGCGACGGTCAGCTCGTCGCCGACCACCATCTGCTCCATCAGCAGCTGGCCGTCGTAGCGCGCGGCCAACGCCACCGCCTCGTCCAGGCCTGCTTCGTCGGTCACACGGCTGATGCCCACGCTCGAGCCTTCGTTGGCCGGCTTGACCACCACCGGCAGGCCCAGCTCGCGCGCCTGTGCGTGGACGGTCTCGGCAGTGACCTTCCGGTACTGCGGGGTGGGTAAACCGACCGAGAGCCACACCTGCTTGGTGCGGATCTTGTCCATGCTCAATGCCGAACCCAGCACGTCCGAGCCGGTGTACGGCACGCCGAAGGCGTCCATCAGGCCCTGCACGATGCCATCCTCTCCGCCACCGTTGTGACCGTGCAGGATGTTGAACACGCGATCGATGCCGCCGCCGGCCAATGCCCGGGCCAGGGCCGGAATGCCGTCCACGGCGAACGCATCGACGCCGCGCGACTGCAGCGCCTCCAGCACGTTGCGGCCGGAGTCCAGCGACACCTCGCGCTCGCTGGAGGTACCGCCGAGCAGGACGGCGACGCGGCCGAACACGGCCGGGTCGGTACTGCGCAGCGGCGGGAAGGTCAGCGTGCTCACGCCTCGCCCTCCGCCTTGAAGCCTTCCACTGCGATGTGGGTGGCGACGGCGCCGATATCGCCGGCCCCCATCATCAGCAGCAGGTCACCATCCTGCAGCACGTCCGGCAGCACGCTCGCCAGCTCGGCGGCCTTGCCCACCACCACCGGCTCGCTGCGGCCGCGGGCGCGGATGGCGCGTGCCAGCGCATGCGAATCGGCACCTGCGATCGGCTCCTCGCCGGCCGGGTAGACCTCGCTCAGTACCAGCGCGTCGACGCTGGACAGCACTGCAGCGAACTTGTCGAACTGGTCGCGGGTGCGGCTGTAGCGGTGGGGCTGGAACGCGACCACCAGGCGCTTGTCGGCCCAGCCGCCGCGGGCAGCGGCAAACACCGCCTCCAGTTCGCTCGGGTGATGACCGTAATCATCGATGATCCGCACCCTGGCACCGCTGGCGGTGGTGACTTCGCCCAGGTCGTTGAAGCGACGGCCGACCCCGGCGAAGGCCTCCAGCGCACGCGCAATTGCATCCGGTGCCACGCCCAGCTGCCAACCGACCGCAGCGGCGGCCAGCGCGTTGAGCACGTTGTGCCGGCCCGGCAGTGCCAGCACCACTTCCTGGCTGGTGCCCTGCGGCAGGCGCAGGGTGAAGCGCATGCGCGAGCCCTCCTGCACCACGTTCTCGGCGCGCACGTCGGCCTGCGGGCTCATGCCGTAGCTCATGACGTGGCGCGGCGTCCTGGCGGCCAGTGCAGCCACTTCCGGATCGTCGATGCACAGCACCGCCAGCCCGTAGAACGGAAGGCGCTGCAGGAATTCGGCGAATGCGGCCTGCACCCGGGCGAAGTCGTTGCCGTAGTTCTCCAGGTGGTCCGCATCGATGTTGGTGATGATCGACATCAGCGGATTCAGGCGCAGGAAGCTGCCATCGCTCTCATCGGCCTCTGCCACCAGCCACTGCCCACCGCCCAGCTTGGCATTGGCGCCGGCGGCCAGCAGCTGGCCACCGATCACGAAGGTCGGGTCCAGGCCGCCCTCGCTCAGCACCGCTGCCGTCAGGCTGGTGGTGGTGGTCTTGCCATGGGTGCCGGCCACGGCGATGCCGCGCCGGAAGCGCATCAGTTCGGCCAGCATCGCCGCACGCGGCATGATCGGAATGCGCTGGCTGCGCGCCTCCATCAGCTCCGGGTTGTCTTCGCGGATCGCGCTGGACACCACCACGCAGTCGGTGCCCAGCACATTGGCCGCCGAATGGCCACGCATGATGCGTGCTCCCAGGCCGGCCAGGCGGCGGGTGGCCGCATTGTCGGCATTGTCCGAACCGGACACTTCATAACCCAGCGTCAGCATCACTTCGGCGATGCCGCTCATGCCGGTGCCGCCGATGCCGACGAAGTGCACGCGCGGGAAGGCGCGCACCAGGTCGTTGGTGTCGTGCAGGCGACGGATCATGCGCGGCCTCGCGCAGGGCAGGCGCGCTGGCATGCCTTCTTCATACAGCTTCCTCGAGAATGATATCGGCGATGCGCTCGGCGGCATCGACCTTGGCCAGGGCACGCGCGGCTTGCGCCATCTGCATGCGGCGGCCGGGATTTTCGGACAGATCGCGCAGCAGTGCGGCAATGCCGTCTGCCAGCGTTCCGTCCTGCTTCAGCAAAACCGCCGCGCCGCGCTCGACCAGATACTCCGCGTTGCGGGTCTGGTGATCGTCGACGGCGGCGGGGAATGGCACCAGCACGCTGCCGACACCGACCGCGCACAGCTCGGCCAGGGTGGATGCCCCGGCACGGCACACGACCAGGTCGGCCCACGCGAATGCCTCGGCCATGTCCGCGATGAACGGCGTGATCTGCGCCTGCACGCCCGCCTTGGCATAGGCCTCGACCGCTTCGGCGTGCAGCTTCTCGCCGCTCTGATGGCGCACCTGCACCGGCACTTCCGCACCGAGCGCTGCGATGGCCTGCGGCACGCCGCTGTTGAGTGCGCGCGCACCCTGGCTGCCACCCACCACCAGCACGCGCAACGGACCGTGGCGATCGGCGAAACGCTGTTCCGGCGGCGCGATCGCGGCGATCTCCGCGCGCACTGGATTGCCCACCGCTTCTTCACCCTTGGCGAAGGTGCCCGGGAACCCGGTCAGCAGGCGGCGCGAGTAGCGCGACAGGATGCGGTTGGTCATGCCGGGTGCGCGGTTCTGCTCGTGCACCAGCAGTGGCAGCCCATGCAGGCGGGTGGCCATGCCACCGGGTCCCGAGGCGAATCCGCCGAAGGCAATCACCGCACGCGGCTGGCGACGGCGGATGATCATGCCGGCCGCACGCAACGCGCGCATCAGCCGCCACGGTGCGCCCAGCAGTGCCAGCTTGCCCTTGCCACGCAGGCCGGTGATGGACAGCGTGTCGATCGGAATGTCGTGCTGCGGCACCAACCGGGTTTCCATCGCGCCTTCGGCGCCCATCCAGGTGACCGGCACGCCACGCTCGCGCAGCACGCGGGCCACGGCCAGCCCTGGGAAGATATGCCCGCCGGTACCACCGGCCAGGATCATCACCGGGCGAACGTTGTGGTCGGCAGCGCTCATCCGAGCCTCCCGAAAGTCGGTTCGACGCGGGACTGCAGGCGGCTGGTGCCACGCACGGCAGGGCCCGCGCCGGCAGGCGCGTCCGCGCCCATCGGCAGCGACCCCGCGGACGGGGCGGACGGCTCTTCGGCCGGTGCGGTGGCAGCATCGTCGCCGCCGCCGATGCGCACGGCCTGGCGGCGCTCGGCACGCTTCAGCTCGTAGGACACGCGCAGCAGCAGGCCCATCGCCACGCACGTCATCAGGACCGACGAACCACCCGAGGAGATCAGCGGCAGGGTCAGGCCCTTGGTCGGCAGGATGCCCAGGTTCACGCCGATCGAAACGAAGGTCTGCATGCTGATCCACAGGCCGATGCCGAAGGCGATGTAGCCGGAGAAGTGGCGCTTCATTTCCACGCAGCGCATGCCCAGCCAGAAGGTGCGGCCGACCAGCAGCGCGAACAGGGCGATGATGACGCAGGTGCCCATGAAGCCGAATTCCTCGGCGGTCACCGAGAAGATGAAGTCGGTATGTGCTTCGGGCAGGTAGTACAGCTTCTGTACCGAATTGCCGAGGCCGACGCCGGTCCACTCGCCGCGCCCCACCGCCATCAGCGCGTTGGACAGCTGGTAGCCGTCGCCCTGCTGGTCGGCCCACGGGTCCAGGAACGAGGTGATGCGGCGCATGCGGTATGGCTCAATGATCGCCAGCGCGCTCATGCCGACCAGGCCGATGATCACCGGCATCGACATGCGCGGCATGTTGACTCCGCCCAGCACCAGCATGCCGGCCGTGATCGCCAGCAGCAGGGTCGACGAACCGAAGTCGGGCTGCAGCAGCAGCAGCACCACCAGCGCACCGGCCACGCCCAGCGGCTTGAGCATCGCCGGCCAGGTCGCGTTGACCTCGTCGCGGAAGCGCACCAGGTAGCTGGACAGCCAGACGATGTACAGCACCTTCACCGCTTCCACGGTCTGGAACTTGGAGACCCCCAGGTTGATCCAGCGGCGGGCACCATTGACGCTGCTGCCCAGACCGGGGATGAACACCACCAGCAGCAGTGCGAAGCAGCCCAGCAGCAGCACCTGGTTGTACTGCTCGATGGACTTCAGCTCGGTACGCGCGGCAATGGCCGCCAGCACGATGCCGATCGCCAGGAACACCAGGTGGCGGTTGAGGTAGTAGAACGGGCTGCTCATCAACGCGATCGAGCTCGACGCCACCATCACCACGCCCAGCCCGGTGAGCGCGAGCATCGCACCCAGCAGCCACTTGTCGTAGCTGCCTTCGATGGCTTCGAGGCGTGTTGCCTGGCGGGACAGGTCGTTCATCGTCAGCGCACCTTCAACGTGGCCAGGCCGATCAGCACGAGCACGACGGAGATGATCCAGAAGCGCACGATCACGCGCGGCTCCGGCCAGCCCTTCAGTTCGAAATGGTGGTGGATCGGCGCCATGCGGAACACGCGCTTGCCGGTCAGCTTGAACGAGGCGACCTGGATCATCACCGACAGGGTCTCGATGACGAATACGCCGCCCATGATCACCAGCACCAGTTCCTGGCGGGTGATCACCGCGATCGTGCCCAGCACCGCGCCCAGCGCCAGCGCGCCGATGTCGCCCATGAAGACCATCGCCGGATAGGTGTTGAACCACAGGAAGCCCAGCCCGGCGCCCGCGATGGCGGCGCAGATGATGACCAGCTCACCGGCACCGGGAATCTGCGGGATCTGCAGGTAGTTGGCGAACACCACGTTGCCGGAGGCGTAGGCGAACACGCCCAGCGCGCAGGCGACCAGCACGGTCGGCATGATCGCCAGGCCGTCCAGGCCATCGGTCAGGTTGACCGCGTTGGAGAAGCCGACGATCCAGAAGTAGGCGATGGTCACGAAGCCGATGCCGGCCAGCGGCAGCGCCACCGACTTGAACATCGGAATGTAGAAGGTCAGTGCGGCAGGCACATCGGCGGTATAGAACAGGAACAGGCCGGCGGCCAGTCCGAAGATCGACTGCAGCAGGTACTTCCAGCGCGACTTCAGGCCGTTCGGGTCGCGGCGGACGATCTTGATCCAGTCGTCGTACCAGCCGATCGCGCCGAAGCACAGCATCACCGCCAGCACCAGCCAGACGTAGCGGTTGCGCAGGTCGGCCCACATCAGCACCGACAGGGTGACGGTCAGCAGGATCAGCGAACCGCCCATGGTCGGCGTGCCGGCCTTGGAGAAATGGGTCTGCGGGCCGTCCTTGCGGATCGGCTGGCCGCCCTTGAACTGGGCAAGCTTGCGGATCATCGCCGGGCCGAGCCACAGCGACAGGAACAGGGCCGTCAACGCGGCAAGGATGGCGCGGAACGTCTGGTAGTTGAACAGCCCGAACAGGCTCTCCAACTGCTGCAACCATCGAGCCAGTTCATACAACATGCGGGGATTCCTCTCCTTGCGCCAGCAGCGCTTTGACGATCGTGTCCATGGCGCTGCCACGGGAACCCTTGACCAGGCAGCGCACGCCGGCGTGCAGCTCGTCCTTCAACGCCTGCGACAGCGCGTCATGGGTGGCGAATTGGCGGCCGCCTTCGCCGAACGCGGCGGCGGCGGCGGCACTGAGCGGACCGAGCGCATACAGGCGCTTCAGGCCTGCGGCGCGCGCGCGGACGCCGGCCTGCGCGTGCAGCGACTGCGCATCCGGGCCAAGCTCACGCATGTCACCCAGCACCAGCCAGCCCTCTTCCGGGGCGGCCGCCAGCGCATCGATGGCGGCGGCCAGCGAACCGGGATTGGCGTTGTAGCTGTCGTCCACCAGCACCGCACCATTGCGCAGCTGGTGGGCGATCTGGCGTCCGGGCACCGGCTGTGCGTCGGCCAGGCCGGCGGCGACCCATGCCAGGTCGATGCCGGCAGCCAGCGCCAGGCTGGCGGCAGCAAGCGCGTTGCTGACGTTGTGGCGGCCCGGCAGGCCCAGCACCACGCGTGCTTCGCCCATCGGCGAGACCAGCGTGAACTGGCTGCCCTGCGCACCGGCGCGGATGTCACGCGCGGTGATGTCGGCAGTGTGTTCCAGGCCGTAACGCAGCACGCGGCAGCGCGGCGGAACGCCGACGAAGTGCTGCTCGAACCAGCGTCCGTAGGCATCATCGACATTGATCACCGCCACGCCGTCGGCCGGCAGTGCGGCGTAGATGGCGCCCTTGGTGGTGGCCACGCCGAGCAGACTGCCCATCCGCTCAAGATGCGCAGGCGCGATGTTGTTGACCAGCGCATAGCGCGGGCGGGCGATATCGGTCAGGTAGGCGATGTCCCCCGGCTTGCCGGCGCCCATCTCGTAGACGGCGTAGTCGGCATCTTCCGGCGCATCGATCACCGCCAGTGGCAGGCCGATCTCGTTGTTGCGGTTGCCCGGGTTGGCATAGACCACCTTGTGCGCGTGCTGCGCCACCTGTTGCAGGATGGCCAGCAGCAGGCTCTTCACGCTGGTCTTGCCGTTGCTGCCGGTGATCGCGAAGACCTCGGTGCTGCGGTCGCGCTGCATGCCCGTGGCGATCTTCGCCAGCGCCAGTTCGCTGTCGGCGACCAGCACCTGCGGCAGCTCGACCGGCAGCAGGCGCTCGACCAGCAGCGCGCTGGCGCCACGGGCCTGCGCGTCGGCGGCGAAGTCATGGCCATCGAAGCGCTCGCCACGCAGGGCCACGTACAGGCTGCCCGGGCCAAGACTGCGGGTATCGTTGCTGATGGCATCGATGGCGACATCGTCGCCGTGGATCTCGCCGCCGGCCCAGTGCGCGATCAGCGACAGCAGGGTGCGCTTCATCGTGCACCCTCCGCCGCCAGCACACCGGCCTTGGCAGCCAGTGCAGCGGCCGCCACTTCGGTGTCGTCGAAGTCGTGGCGTACGCCCTTGATCTCCTGGTAGGGCTCATGGCCCTTGCCGGCGATCAGGATGATGTCGCCGGCACCGGCGCGCTTCACGGCCAGGCCGATCGCGCGCGCACGGTTGCGCTGCACCGTCACCGCGCCGGCATCGGTGAATCCTGCAAGGATGTCGGCGACGATGCGGTCACCGTCCTCGCCACGCGGGTTGTCATCGGTCACGATGACCTGGTTGGCCAGCCGCTCGGCAATGGCCGCCATCTGCGGGCGCTTGCCGGTGTCACGTTCACCGCCACAGCCAAACACACAGAACAGCGTGCCCTGCAGATGCCCGTGCAGGCTGTCCAGTGCCTGTTCCAGTGCATCCGGCGTGTGCGCGTAGTCGATGACCACGGTCGGCAGGCCCTGCTCGCCACCAAGGCGGTTCATGCGGCCGCGGATCGGCTGCAGCGCCGACAGTACCTCGGCGATACGCGGCAGTGACTGGCCCTGTGCATGCAGGGTGCCGGCCACGGCCAGCAGGTTGTCGACGTTGAAGCGGCCCAGCAGCGGCGACTGCACGGCAGCACGCTGGCCGTCGATGAGCAGTTCGAAGGCGATGCCACGGCCGTCCAGCTGCAGCGCTTCGGCGCGCACGTTGGCATCGGCCGCACCGCGCGAACTCAAGCCGATCGGCAGCACGCCGGCCGGCAGGTCGGCGAACAGCTGGCGACCGAACGCGTCGTCGAGGTTGATCACCGCCGCCTTCAGGCCCGGGCGATGGAACAGCCGCGCCTTGGCCGCGCCGTAGCTGGCCATGTCGCCGTGGTAATCGAGATGATCGCGGGTGAGGTTGGTGAACACGGCCACGTCGTAATGCACGGCATCGACGCGGCCCTGATCCAGCGCATGTGAACTGACTTCCATCGCCACCGCACGCGCGCCCTGGTCGCGCAGCTGTGCCAGCAGGGCATGCATCTGCAGCACCAACGGCGTGGTGAAGCCGGTCGGCTCGACCGCGCCGTAAAGTCCAGCACCCAGCGTGCCGATACTGCCACTGGGCGTTCCCAGCAGATGCCAGGCCTGGGCCAGCAGCTGCACGGTGGACGTCTTGCCGTTGGTACCGGTGACACCCACCATCGCCATTGCCCGCGACGGTGCACCGTGGAACTGGTCAGCCATTGCGCCCATGCGTGCGCGCAGGCCCGGTACCGCAATGGCATCGGCCGGTGCGGGCAGATCGTCCGGTGCCGGCGGCTCGAACAGGATCGCGCCGGCGCCCGCCGCGCGCGCCTGATCGACGAAGCCCAGGCCATGTGCGCCGAAGCCGGCGATGGCCACGAAGGCATTGCCGGGGCGTACGGCACGGCTGTCCAGCACCAGGCCGGTCAGAACGGGATCATGGCCCGCCAGGGCCACGTCCGGAAGCAACTGCGAAAGCAACATCGAAGGGCTCATTGCGTGCCTCCCGTGGCGGGCGGCGTCTGGACCTGCGCGCTGGGCAGCGCGGCATCGAATTCGGCGGCGGCATCGACCGGCAGCGCGGTCTCGGCCGGCGGGGCCGGCAGGATCGAGGCCGAGTGCCCCATCTTTCCGGACTGCTGCGCGGCCAGCCACGACTGCAGGTCGTCCAGCGGCACATCCATCAGGCGCAGAGTGCCTTCCATCACATTGTGATAGACCGGCGCCGACACCAAGCCGCCGTAGAACTTGCCGGCCTGCGGATCATTGATGACGATGACAGTGGCGAAGCGCGGGTTGGTGGCGGGCACCACGCCGGCGAACAGCGCGTTGTAGTGACCGCGCTCGTAGCCGCCGGGGCCGGCCTTGCGCGCAGTACCGGTCTTGCCGGCGACGTGGTAGCCCAGGACCGCTGCCTGCTTGGCGCCGCCCTGGGTGACCACCGTTTCCATCATCGCCACCACCTGCTTGGCGACGTTCTCGTCGATGATCTGCTGGCCTTCGTTGCGCTGCCCCTTGACGAAGGTCGGTGCGATCAGGCGACCACCGTTGGCCAGCGCCGAGTACGCGGTGGCGATCTGCAACGGCGTGACCGACAGGCCGTAGCCATAGGACATGGTGGTCTTGGTGGTTCCCGACCAACGGCCCGGACGCATCACCACACCTCCCGACTCACCCGGGAAACCGCTGTGCGGTACCGAGCCGTAGCCGAAGCGTCGCACACCGTCATAGAAGGTCTGGTCAGGCATCTTCGCCGCGACCTTGGCGGCACCCACGTTGGAGCTGCGGGTGATCACGCCGGTCACGTTCAGTACCCCGTTGTTGCGCGGCACGTCGCGGATGGTGAAGCGGCCCAGGGTCATGTAACCCGGATTGGTGTCGACGATGGTGTCCTTGGTCACCACGCCTGCCTGCAGCGCGGTGGCGATGGTCAACGGCTTCATCGTCGAGCCCGGTTCGACCAGATCGGTCACCGCGCGATTGCGGCGCGAATCGGGCAACGCACCGGTCAGCGAGTTCGGGTTGTAGGTCGGCAGGTTGACCATGGCCAGGATCTCGCCGGTGGTCACGTCCATGATGACCATCGAACCGCCGGCCGCCTTGTTGGCCACCAGCGCATTGCGCAGTTCCTTGAAGGCCAGGTACTGGATGCGGCGATCGATGCTGAGGGTCAGGTCCTTGCCCGGTTCGGCGGCACGCAGCAGATCGCTCTCGACGGTCTCGCCCTTGCGGTTGCGGATCACCCGCTTCGCGCCCGGCTTGCCGCGCAGCCATTCGTCGAACGCCAGTTCCAGGCCTTCCTGGCCCCGGTCGTCGATGTTGGTGAAACCCAGCACATGCGCCATCGCTTCGCCCTGCGGGTAGAAGCGGCGGAACTCGCGCTGCGCGGCCACGCCTGGAATCTTCAGCGCGACCACCTTTTCTGCCTCGTCCGGATTGATCCGGCGACGCAGGTACATGAATTCCTTGTCCGACTTCTGCGACAGGCGGCTGCTCAGCTCGTCCACCGACATGCCCACGGCCTGCGCCAGTTCCGGAATGCGGTCAGGCGCGCGCAGCAGGTCCTGCGGGTTCACCCAGATCGAGGCCACCGGGGTGGAGACCGCCAGCGGTTCGCCGTTGCGGTCGGTGATCATGCCGCGCGAGGTCTTGATCGGCAGCTCGCGCAGGTAGCGGGCCTCGCCCTGGCGCTGGTAGAAATCGCTGTTGATGATCTGCACGTAGGCCGCGCGGCCGACCAGCGACACCGAACACAGGCCGAGCGCCAGCGCCACCCAGCGCAGGCGCTGGCGCAGGTTGAAGGCGTTGCGTGGACGGTTGCGGCCGGTCTTGCTCATGGGCGCACCACCACTACGTCGGCGGCTTCGGGGAACTTCATGCCCAGCTTTTCACGGGCGATGCGGTCGACGCGGTTGGCTTCGGCCAGAGTGGCCTGTTCCAGCTGCAGGCGGCCGAATTCGATGTTCAGGTCATCGCGCGCACGCTCGGCGCGCGACAGCTCGATGAACGTCTGCCGGTGGCGGTGGCGCACGAACACCACGCCGATCGCCGAGGCCACGGTGGAGGCCAGCAGAATGATCAGCAGCAGGCGGCTCATGCGTCGGCCTCCCGCTTCTGGGCCACGCGCAGCACGGCGCTGCGCGCGCGCGGGTTGGCGGCCAGTTCGTCGTCCGTGGCCTTGATGGCCCCGCCGATCAGGTCCAGAGTCGGCACGAACGCGACCGCTTCAGGCAGGCGGCGGTTGGCAGGCGGCGCCTTGGCCAGACGGTTCATGTACTGCTTGACGATACGGTCTTCCAGCGAATGGAAGCTGATGACCGCCAGCCGGCCGCCGGGCTTGAGCCGCTCCACCGCCGCGTCGAGCCCGGCCTCCAGATCGGCCAGCTCGCGGTTGATGTGGATGCGGATGGCCTGGAAACTGCGGGTGGCCGGATGGATCTTGTCCTTGCCACGGGGCATCACCGACGCGATCAGTTCGGCCAGTTCGGCGGTGCGGGAGAACGGCTGCTTCTCGCGGCGGGCAACGATGGCGCGGGCGATGCGCCGGCTCTGCCGCTCTTCGCCGTAGGTCCACAGCACGTCGGCGATCTCGCGCTCTTCGACGCGGTTGATCCACTGCGCGGCACTTTCGCCGCTGTCCGGATCCATGCGCATGTCCAGCGGGCCGTCCTTGCCGAAGCTGAAACCACGTTCGGCCACGTCCAGCTGCGGTGAGGACACGCCGAGATCGAACAGCACGCCATCCAGGCCTTCGGCCGTCTCGTTCCACTGCAGCAGCTGGGCGAAGCTGCCACGGAAAATCGACACGCGCGGGTCCGGCGCGAAGTCGCGCTCGGCCACAGCGATGGCTTCCGGATCCTTGTCCATGACCAGCAGGCGTCCCTCCGGCCCCAACTGGGTGAGCACGCCACGTGCGTGACCGCCACGACCGAACGTGCCATCCAGATAACGTCCGTTTTCGATCACCCTCAGGCCGTCCAGGACCTGGGTGTACAGGACCGGCAGGTGCACCGCCGGCGACTGCGACACCGGAAGGTGACCGGCCTGCGCTTCTGGGCGCATCCGGGCACCCCGGCTCACAACTTCAGGTCGAGCAACCCATCGCCCAGATCCTCGTCAGACAACGTCTGCTGGATCAGGGCACGATGCGCCTGCTCGCTCCACAATTCGAACTTGTCGCCCATACCGAGCAATACCGCCTTCTTTTCTATGCCCACCGCACCGCGGTGGCTGGCGGGAATGCTGATACGACCGTTGCCGTCCAGCTCCAGGTGGGCGGCCGAGCCGACCAGCTTCTGCTGCAACAGGCGCACGACGCGCTGGGTATTGGGCTTGGACATGACATCGTCGCGGACCCGCTCCCATTCGGACTCGGCATACAGCCACAGGCAGCCGGCTTCGAACGGGTTGTAGGTCAACACGAGACGGTTGTTGCTGGCGCGCGCGACGAGGTCGCGGTAAGCGGTGGGAACCGCCATGCGCCCCTTGTCGTCAACTGTGATGGCCGTCTCGCCCTGAAACACGACGCCTGCACCTTGTCCTTCGCCCGGTGAAACATTGAACCACGAAAACCCACAAAACACCCGGATTTCCCTCTGATGCCCACCTTAGCAGCGAGCGAAGGGTTGTCAACAACTTTTCCGCAGGGAAATCGCCAGCCACATCAATGGCTTGCAGCAACCTTTAGAGAATTGTTCAAGGCTTATCCACAAGTTGCTGATCCGTCTCAATTTTTGAGATTGAACGGAAGTTCAGGCCTGTGCAGGGGGCGTGAAACATCGCCCCCGCATTCATCGGGAACTGGCTGAAAGCGGCGCCAGACTGCGCAAACCGGGCACAATGACGTCATGTGCCTGCTTGCTCTTGGCTGGATGCACCATCCGCGCTGGCGGCTGGTGATGACCGGCAACCGTGATGAGTTCCACGCCCGCCCCACTGCGGCGCTGGCCCGCTGGCAGGATGAGACCTCCGTCATCGGCGGGCGCGACCTCCGCTCCGGAGGAGGCTGGGCCGGCGTCGGTGCCGGCGGCCGGATGGCGGTGGTCACCAATGTGCGCGATCCGCTGGCCGCCCAGACCGGTCCCTCGCGTGGCGCGCTGGTGGCCGACTTCCTGCGTGGCCGCGACCCGGCCGCAGTGCATATCGACCGCTTGGCGGCCGTGGCCGGCGCCTACGCCCCGTTCAACCTGCTGCTGGCCGATAGCGACAGCCTGGAGTATCTGGGCAACCACCCTGCCGAACGGCAGCGCCTGGGGCCGGGCGTGCATGGCATGTCCAACGGTGCACTGGATGCCCCCTGGCCGAAGACACAGCGGCTGATGGCGGCGCTGACGGCCTGGCTGGAAGAAGACGGGTTCAGATCTCCTTCGCAAAGCGGAAGGGATCTGACCCCGGACCTGACCCCGCTATGGACCGCGCTGGCCGACGAACACCGGCCTGCCGACAGTGACCTGCCGGACACCGGCATCGGACTGGAACGCGAGCGCTGGTTGAGCCCGGCCTTCATCCGCGGCGACGACTACGGCACCCGTGCCAGCACCGTGCTGCTGATCGATGGTGATGGCCACGGGCAGATCCATGAACGCCGCTTCGGGCCGCAGGGCGTATTCGTCGCCGGAAGCCGCATCGACTTCTGAACGGCGGGCAGGATGCCGCCGGGCATGGCCCGGCGCTACACAGGTGAATGGAGGCGGAGCCGGCCGATAAGCCGGGTTCTGTCGTGGACAGTCATTCCTCTAGGCGTTACGTCACCGCAACGCTCAAGCAACCTACCCGGATCCAACGCGGGCCGCGCCAAAGGATCCCTATTTGGTCTTGCTCCAGGTGGGGTTTGCCGTGCCGGTCTGTTACCAGACTCGCGGTGCGCTCTTACCGCACCATTTCACCCTTACCGGCCTTCCGAAGAAGACGTAGGCGGTATCTTTCTGTTGCACTTTCCGTCGGCTTGCGCCGCCCAGGCGTTACCTGGCACCTTGCCCTGTGGAGCCCGGACTTTCCTCGGCACCCCGCAAGGGATGACGCGACTGTCTGGCCGGCTCCGCCAGCGCGCATTCTACCGTACGCGGGTGGTTCCTGCCCGGTGGCTGTTCGATGCCGCGCGACGCGCACGCCGGGCATGGCCCGGCGCTACCGGCCGTACAACGCCTTGCGCGGTGCGCCGGTCAGCTCGGCGGCCAGCTTGGCGGCGGTCGACGGGGGCAGGTGCTCGCTCAATGTGGCGTAGACGCGACGGCCATGGGCCAGCTGCGCTTCCTCGTCGTCGCCGGCCCCTTGCACCATCACCACGAACTCGCCCTTGCGCTGGTTCTCGTCGGCTTCGACCGCTGCCAGCAAGGCCGCCAGATCGCCATCCAGCACGGTCTCGAACAGCTTGGTCAGCTCCCGTGCCAGCACCGCAGGCCGCTCACCGCCGAAGATCGCCGCCATGTCCGCCAGGGACTCGGCGATCCGGTGCGAGGATTCGTAGAACACCATCGTGCGCACCTCGCCGGCGAGCGCCTGCAGCCGGTCGCGGCGCCCGCTGGCCTTGGCCGGCAGGAATCCCTCGAAACTGAAGCGATCGCTGGGCAGGCCGGCCACGCTGAGCGCGGCAATGGCGGCACAGGCACCCGGAACCGGGCTGACCCGGATGCCCGCCGCACGCGCGGCCCGTACCAGGCGGAAGCCGGGATCGCTGACCAGCGGCGTGCCGGCATCGCTGACCAGCGCCAGCGATTCGCCCGCCTGCAGGCGCGAGACCAGTCGCTGCGCCAGGGCGTCTTCGTTGTGCTCGTGCAGCGCCACCAGCGGCTGCTGGATGCCGAAATGGGACAACAGCTGGCCGCTGCGCCGCGTGTCTTCGGCACAGATCGCCGCTACCGAACGCAGCACCTCCTGTGCGCGCGGACTCAGATCGGCCAGGTTGCCGATCGGCGTGGCGACGACATACAGGGTGGGGACACTCATTTCAGCGGTACTCACGGGGCAAGGGTAGAATCCTAGCGTGTACCTGGCCAAGGCCGCTGCCCTCATCGCATGGACCCGATCATGAACAAGCCCGCCGCACGCATCTCCGCCCTTTCGTTGTCGCTGATGCTCCTGGCCGGCTGTGCCACCACCAGCTTCACCAGCGCGCCCGAATCGCCGGCCCAGAGCCAGGCGCTGGCGCTGATCGAACAGGGCAAGCCGCGCGACGCCGCGATGCAGCTGGAGGGCCTGGCGGCCACCCTGCGCGGCAGCGCGCGCAGCAATGCCCTGGCGGATGCAGCCTGGGCGTGGCACCTGGCCGGCGACAGCACCCGCGCGCGCAGCCTGTTGGGGCAGCTCAGCGCCCGCCAGCTGTCCGGTGCCAGCCTGCAGCGTTACCAGCTGACCGGCGCCGAGCTGGCACTGGCTGACAAGCAACCCGCACAGGCGCTGGCCCTGCTCAGGGACAATGGCGACAACGTCGCACCCGGCCTGCGCACGCGCTGGCTGCTCGCCCGTGCCCAGGCCCTGCAGGTCACTGGCGATGCCTTCGGCGCCGCCAGCGACCGCGCACGCGCGCAGGCCGGCCTCACCGGCAGCGCGCGCAACGAGAACCAGGCGGCCATTTCAGGCCTGCTCGGCACCCTCGACGATGCCACCCTGCGCAGCCGTGCCGCCGCGCTGCCGGCCAACGATCCGCTGTACAACTTCGCCGGCCGTGCGTTGATCGCCCGCGGCCTGCCGCTTCCGCGTCCGTTCGACCGCGACGGTGCCGCCCAGTTCGATACCAGCAAGCGCCCGCCGGCAATGAGCGATGGCTACCGCCCGCCGGCGAAGCTGGCCGTGCTGCTGCCACTCAGTGGCCGCCTTGCCACCGCGGCACAGCCGGTGCGCGATGGCCTGCTCGCCGCCTATTACGGCGAATCGCGCCGCCGCCCGGACATCAATTTCTTCGATACCGCCGGCACGCCGGCCGGTGCATTGGCTGCTTACGACAAGGCAGTGGCCTCCGGTGCCGACTTCGTCGTCGGCCCGCTGGGCCGCGATGAAGTGGATGCGGTATACGGCCGCCAGCCGCTGCAGGTGCCGGTGCTGGCACTGAACCGTGGCAAGGATTCACCGCCGGCCGGCAGCGCCGGCTTCTCGCTCGCCCCGGAAGACGACGGCATCGTCGCCGCCGAATACCTGCGCGGCCGTGAGCGCAATCGCGCCCTGGTCATCAGCAGCAGCGACGATACCGGCCGCCGCGCCGCCGCGGCCTTCTCCCAGCGTTTCACCCAGCGCGGTGGCCAGGTGGCCGCCACGGTATCGGTCGCTGAAGCGGTGGGCGATGTCGGCGCCCAGGTGCGCAATGCCGGCCAGGTCGACGCTGTGTTTCTCGCCGTGCGCGCTCCCCAGGCGCGGCTGCTCGCGCCGCAGCTGGCGCTGGCCGGTGTCGGCGGCGCCACCCGCGTCGGCACGTCCCAGCTGACCATCGGCAGCGGCAAGGTGGAGGAAGACGTGGCGCTGGACGGCATCGTCTACCCGAATGAAGCCTGGAACGTGCGCAGTGTCTCCGGCCTGCCGTCGGCCAGCCAGGTCGCCAGCACGCTGCCCAGCGCGCGCGGTGCCGCCGGCCGCCTGTTCGCCTTCGGCGCCGACGCGTGGAAGATCAGCAGCTATCTGGACAAGCTGGCCAACGAAGGCGGCCTGGAAGGCGCCACCGGCACCCTGTTCCTCGATGGCAACGGCAACATCCTGCGCCAGCCGGCGTGGTCGACCTTCAGCGGCGGCCGGCCGATGCCGATCGTCGGTGGTCGCTGAGCGCACGCAGCGGGGCTCGGCGGTGGAAACCGCCGCCGAGCTGCACCTGCAACAGGCCGGGCTGCAGCCACGCGCGCGCAATGTCCGTTATCGAAGCGGTGAACTGGACCTGGTGATGGACGACGCCGGTACAGTGGTTTTCGTGGAGGTGCGGTACCGCGCGCGCAGCGACTTCGGCGGCGCTGCCGCCTCGGTCGACCCCCGCAAATGCCGGCGCCTGGTACAGGCCGCACAGTTGTACCTGCAGGCGCATCCTGCACTGGCCGATGCGCCCTGCCGCTTCGACGTGGTCGAGGCCAGCGGCGAACCGCCACAGCTGCACTGGCTGCGCGACGCATTCCGGCTGGACGACTGCTGATGCCCTCGATCATCACCCACGCTGCCGTGCCGATGCCCGGCGCAGAAGCCGCCTGTAAGGCCATCCACTCCGTACCGGTTGTTCCACGAGATCCAACATGAGCCCTGCCCTGCCCGCTGCCCTGGTTGCCGAACTGTCCGCCCTGCTGGGCACGGAGGGCTGGCGCATGGATGACACCGCGCTGGAGGCGAATGCGCAGGACAACTCATGGCGCCGGCAACGCCCCGCCGCCGTCGCGCTGCCGGCCGACACCGAACAGGTGCAGGCGCTGGTCCGCGCCTGCCGCGTGCACGGCGTGGCCCTGGTCGCGCGTGGCGCGGGCACCGGTACCACCGGGGCGGCGGTGCCCCTGCCTGGCAGCATCGTGCTGTCGTTCACCCGCATGGATCGCATCGTCGAGATCCGTGCCGGTGATCGCTGCGCGGTGGTGCAGCCTGGCGTGCTCAACGGCGCCCTGCAGCAGGCGCTGACACCGCATGGGCTGTTCTGGGCGCCGGACCCGTCCAGCGCGGAGATCTGCAGCGTCGGCGGCAACCTCGCCTGCAATGCCGGTGGCCCACGCGCGGTGAAGTACGGCACCAGCCGAGACAACGTACTGGGGCTGGTCGCGGTCACCGGCACCGGCGAGGTGATCCGCTGCGGTGGTGCCTATACCAAGGATGCAACCGGCTACGACCTGACCCATCTGCTGGTGGGTAGCGAGGGCACCCTGGCGCTGATCGTGGAAGCTACCTTGAAGCTGACGCCGCTGCCGGTCGCGCAGGCCGGACTGCGCGTGCTGTACCGCGATGCCGATGCCGCCGCCGCCGCGGTATCGCGGCTGATGTCGCAGCCAGTGGTACCCACCCGCCTGGAGTTCATGGACGCGCGCAGCCTGGAACTGCTGCGCCTCAATGCCGCCGACGTACCGGAGGCCGGCGCGATGCTGCTGGTCGAGGCCGATGGCGACCACGACACCCTGCCCTACCTGCTGCAGGCGCTGGCCAGCGCTGCCGAAGGCGACGGCATGATGGAACTGGACGTAGCGATGGAGGGCCGCGCACGCGACCAGCTGTGGGCGGCGCGCAAGGCACTGTCGCCCGCGCTGCGCAGCGTTGCGCCCGGCAAGATCAACGAAGACGTGGTGGTGCCGGTATCGCGCATTCCCGACCTGGTTGCCGGGGTACAGGCGCTGGCAGGCCAGTACAGCCTGACCATCGTCACCTTCGGCCATGCCGGCAACGGCAACCTGCACGTCAACATCCTGTACCACCCGGACGATGCCGATGAGAGCGCGCGAGCGCATGCGGCGCTGCCGAAGATCTTCGCGCTGACGCTGGCACTGGGCGGCACACTGTCCGGTGAACATGGCATTGGCCTGGCCAAGCGCGATTTCATGGCGCAGGCGTTCACTCCCGCCACGCTGGCGACCATGCGCGCGATCAAGGCCACGCTGGACCCGGATGGCATCCTCAACCCGGGCAAGGTGCTGCCGCCTGCATGAGGCGCCGCCCTGTGCATGAACGCCGTCCGTGTCAGGACGGTAGCGCCGGGCCATGCCCGGCGTCTTCATTCGTCAGGCGAAGTGCTGATAACCACCGTCGGCCACTTCGCCATCCACGTGCACGCCCTGCCCTTCGGCGATGCGGCCAATGCGGGTGAGCGGCAGGTCCAGCGATTCGGCGAGGTAATGCAGTGCGTCGCGCTGATCGGCGGCTGCAGTGAAGCACAGCTCGTAGTCGTCTCCGCCCCGCAACGCGCAGTCGCGCGCGCCATCGCGGCCGAGCAGCTCACGCAGCGCGTGCGAGATCGGCAACGCATCGGTATCGACGTGCGCTGCCACGTCACTGCGGCGGGCGATGTGGCCCAGATCGGCCAGCAGTCCGTCGGACACATCCACTGCCGCATGCGCGAAGGCACGCAGGCGCAGGCCGAGGGTGACACGCGGCGTCGGCCGCAGCAGGCGCAGGCGCAGGCGTTCGTAATCGGCCAGCAACGTGGCCGTGGCCACGTTCAGCGCCCCCTGTTGCCACAGGCGCAGCGCACCTGCCGCATCCCCCAGCGTGCCACTGACCCAGATGTCATCGCCGGCCTGTGCACGGTCGCGGCGCAGGGCCTGACCACGGCCAACCTGGCCCATTGCGGTGACAGACAACGACAGCGGTCCGCGCGTGGTGTCACCCCCGATCAGCGCGACGTCATGCTGGTCGGCCAATGCGAAGAAGCCATCGGCGAATGCCTCGATCCAGTCTTCGGACGTTTCCGGCAATGACAGCGCCAGGGTGCACCAGGCCGGTCGCGCGCCCATCGACGCAAGATCGGACAGATTGACCGCCAGCGTCTTCCAGCCGATATCGAAGGCCGGCGTCTCCACCGGGAAGTGCACGCCACTGTTGAGTGTATCGGCGGTCACCACCAGCTGTTCATTCGCGCGCGGCTGCAGCAGCGCAGCATCGTCACCGATGCCGAGCAGCACGTCATCGCGCTCGGCGGTGCGGGCGCGGATACGGTCGATGAGGGCGAATTCGGCCAGGGACATGGGGCGTTCTGCTCTTAGGTAGCAGCCGGGCCATGCGCGGCTGCAGTTCGATCACGCGCCACACTACCGGACGCAGCCCTGCCCTGCGCGGCAAGCCAGGCAGGGCACGGCTCTACAGCGATCGGGTCAGTGGCCCGATTCGACCTTGCGCCATTCCACGGCGGCGCGGTCCAGCACACCGTTGACGTAGGTGTGGCCGTGTTCGGAGCCGAAGCGCTTGGCCGATTCGATGGCCTCGTTGATCACCACGCGGTACGGCACGTCCAGGCGGTAGCGCAGCTCGTACGCGGCCAGGCGCAGCACCGCGCGTTCGATGGCATCGACTTCCTCGATGCCACGGTCCAGATACGGGGCCAGCGCTTCGTCGATGTCGGTGCGGTTGTCGAGCACGCCGTGCATCAGCGCCTCGAAGTACGCCAGATCGGCGATCTCGCGGGCCTGCTCATGCGCGAACTGGGCGATCAGCGACTGTGCGTTGCCGCCGGAGATCTGCCACGCGTAGACGGCCTGCACGGCACGACGGCGCGCGCGCGAGCGCAGCACCGGATCAATGCCATCGCGGCGGACGGGTTTACCGGAGGGCTTGCCCTGGGTGTTCTTGTTCATGGCAGCTGCTCCAGAAGATTGACCATTTCCAATGCGGCGAGTGCGACTTCCTCGCCCTTGTTGCCGTGGCTGCCGCCGGCGCGGGCCTCGGCATCTTCCACGCGTTCCACCGCCAGCACGCCGTTCAGTACCGGCACGCCGAAATCCAGCTGCACGCGCATCAGGCCTTCGGCGCAGCGGTCGGCCACGTGTTCGTAATGACGGGTGTCGCCGCGGATCACACAGCCGAGGGTGAGGATGGCGGCGTGTTCATGGGCGGCGGCCAGGCGTGCGGCGACCAGCGGCAGTTCCCAGGCGCCCGGCACCCGGATCACGTCGATGTTGGCTTCGGTGATGCCGTTGCCGGCCAGGCTCTGGCGTGCGCCGGCCACCAGCGTATCGGTGATGCGGGCGTTCCAGCGGCTGGCCAGGATGGCAAAGCGCGCCGACTCGGGAGTGCGAAGATCGCCTTCGTAGTGGCTCATATGCGGCTTGGGGGACTCGATAAGGGGTAATTCTAGCGTGGATGGGCCCCGGCCGTGGTTGGCGGGGGCCTGGCATCCGCCCGGCATGGCCCGGCGCTACCGGGGTCGGATCCCGCACCGCGGCCTCCGACCCCACGGGGCGACCGTTACAGGGCCACCGTCTCCACCACTTCCAGGCCATAGCCGGCCAGGCCGATCTGCCGGCGCGGCGTGCCCAGCACGCGCAGCTTGCCCAGCCCCAGATCGGACAGGATCTGCGCACCGGCGCCATTGCGGCGCCACTGGCCCACATCCTTGTCCTTGCCCGGCACCACCGGTGCGGGCTGCTGGCGCAGGCGGGCGAGCAGCGCCTCGCCATCGCGCGGCGCCGACAGCACCACCATCACGCCGGCACCTTCGGCGGCGATCGCACGCAGCGCGTCGGTGGCGGCCACGCCGAAATCGTCACGACGCCAGTGCAGCAGGTCGGCCAGCGGATTCTCCACCTGCACGCGCACCAGGGTAGGCGTGCCAGCGTCGGGAGTGCCGCGGACCAGGGCGAAGTGCAGGTCGTGGGCGATGCGGTCGCGATAGGTCACCAGCCTGAACGGGCCAAACTCGGTATCGATGTCGCGCTCATCGACGCGTTCGACAGTCTTCTCGGTGGCCAGGCGGTAGGCGATCAGGTCGGCGATGGAGCCCATCTTCAGGCCGTGCTCGCGGGCGAACACTTCCAGCTCCGGGCGACGCGCCATGCTGCCGTCCGGGTTGAGGATCTCCACCAGCACGCCGGCCGGTTCCAGCCCGGCCAGCATGGCCAGGTCCACACCCGCTTCGGTGTGGCCGGCGCGGGTCAGCACGCCGCCCGGCTGGGCGATCAGCGGGAAGATGTGGCCGGGCTGGTGCAGGTCCGATGGCCGCGCGTTGGGTTTCACCGCGGTGCGGATGGTATGCGCGCGGTCATGGGCGGAGATGCCGGTGGTCACGCCCTCGGCCGCTTCGATGCTGACGGTGAAATTGGTCTGGAACTGCGCGGTGTTGGCCTGCACCATCGGCGCCAGGCCCAGGTCGGCGGCGCGGGTGCGGGTCAACGGCAGGCACACCAGGCCACGGCCGTGGGTGACCATGAAGTTGATGTCGCTGGCCTTGACCAGCTCGGCGGCCATGATCAGGTCGCCTTCGTTCTCGCGGTCCTCGTCATCGACGATGACGACCATGCGGCCCTGGCGGATGTCTTCCAGGATCTCGGGGATCGGCGCGAAGTTCATGCTGCGCCTCCCTGCAGGTGCCCGCCAACAAGACGTTCGACATAACGGGCGACCAGGTCGATTTCCAGGTTCACCGCACTGCCCACGCCGGAGGTGGAGAAGGCGGTGTTGGCCACGGTATGCGGGATCAGCGCGACCTCGAAGCCTTCCTCGTCCACTTCGTTGACGGTGAGGCTGACGCCGTCCACGCAGATCGAGCCCTTCTTGGCGATGTAGCGCAGCAGCGAGGCCGGCGCGGCGAAGCGCCAGCGCTGGGCGCGCGCGTCATCGTGGATGGACAGCACCTGGCCCAGGCCATCAACGTGGCCGCTGACCAGATGCCCACCCAGACGATCGGTCGGGCGCATGGCACGCTCGAGGTTGATGACCGCGCCCTGCTCGAGTTGGCCCAGCGTGGTCAGGCCCAGCGTCTCGGTGGAGGCATCGGCCTGGAAGCTGTTGGCGTCGAATGCGATGACCGTCAGGCAGACACCGTTGATGGCGATGCTTTCGCCCATCTGCACGTGATCGAACGGCAGGTTGCCGACATTGAAGGTGAAGCGGACATCGCCGCCGATGGACTCGCGTGCGGCCAGACGGCCGACGCCTTCGATGATTCCAGTAAACAAGTAACGTTCTCCGCAGGATGTGAGCGAAAAACGCCGCAAGGCAAACAGGCACGCGCAGGGCATGAGCCCTGTGGCACCGTCTTCTTTCATCCGGACTATGACCGTCGGCTCCGGCCTTGAACCGGATCTGCTGACCCCCGGCCGTGGGCCGGGGCGCTCGCGGGCTCGTGCTTGCGCACCTACCGCCGGTGGGGAGTTGCACCCCGCCCTGAAGACGTTTGTATACCGGCGAACCGGCGTGGACAGTGTACCAGCCCGGGCTGAACGGGGTGGGACACCCGGGGCCGAAGCCGTTTCCCGGCTGACCCCAAGCCTGCCCAGCCTGTGACGGCTGTCTCTCGCATTTTGTAAAACTTTCATTAAAATTCGCCGCGGACGACATGAGGTCGCCACGGGCTGCGCCTCCGGCGCGCCCGCCAATGGACTGCAATTCACAGGAATTCCCATGCGCAAGCTCCTGATCATCGCCAGCCTGCTGGCCGTCGCTCCGCTGGCCTCGGCCGCCGAAGGGCTGAGCTACACCTACGTCGAAGGTGGCTGGACCCAGGTCAAGACCGACGACAGCGATTTCAACGACCCGAAGCTTGACGGCGGCTACGTGCGCGGTTCGTTCGCGCTGGCCGAGCAGGTGCACGTGTTCGGCAGCTGGTCGCGTACCAGCAAGAGCTACCACTTCACCGGTGCGTCGGCCAAGTTCGAACTGGACCAGCCTGAGCTGGGCATCGGCTACCACATGCCGTGGACGGACCGCCTGGACTACACCGCCGACATCGCCTGGGTGCGCCAGAACGCCGAGCTGACCGTGAAATCGGATCTGTTCGGCCGCGAACACCTGAAGGATCACACCAACCTGGCCCGCGCCACCATGGGCGTGCGTGGCAAGCCTTCGCCGAAGACCGAAGCGTGGGCCAAGGCCGGCTACATGGATGGCGGCAACGACTTCAAGGGCACCTGGGTCGGCACCGTCGGTGGCCAGATCAATTTCACCCCGACCTGGGGCCTGGTGGGAGAAGTCTCCGGCCAGCGCGATGTCACCCAGTTCTCGGCCGGCGTCCGCGCCAGCTTCTGATTGCCCGATCCTCGTCGTGCGATCGAACGGGCCCCGCAAGGGGCCCGTTTTTTTTCCGCTGCACACCGTTACCTGGCTGCATCGCGCCATCGAAAGCGTGGGCAGATGCGCTAGGCTTGCCCGCCTCTGGACCCGGAATCACTGTCATGAAGACCCCCCTGCGCTCCCTGCTGGCCACTGCACTGTTGTGCGCTCCCCTGTTCGCCAGCGCCGCCTCGACGCAGCTGAGCCCCGAACAGACGTTCGATCTCTATTCCCGCGTACTGCTGGAAGACGACGCGACCGCCACGCGCACGCTCAACGACGCGCTGAAGCCGGCGTTCGAGGGCCAGGACGCCGTGACCCCGAACCCGGGCGCGCTGGCCAAGGCATTGGCCGAACCCTGGCAGACGGTACTGGCCAGCACCGGCGCTTCGATCGACGCTGCGGCCACCGAAGCGCTGTACGCCAAGGCGCTGCGTGATTCGAAGTGCCGCGCAACCCAGAGCGTGATCGAAGACAACGAATACGTTGAAGACCAGAAGCTGGCGCGGATCACCTACACCTGCCAGGTGCCCGACCTGGGCAAGGTCCGCCCGCTGTTCGCCGCCAGCCTGGCCGACCATGCCAGCCCGGCCTCGCGCAAGCAGTTCACCGACGCCTACACCCAGGCGCTGCAGAGTGGTGCACGCGTGCCGGTCAGCGGCACCTTCACCCTCTACCCGGCCAAGGACAACGGCTACTGGTACAGCGGCAACTTCGATGATCTGGTGGGCACCGTGGCCGGTGCGCTGGCTCCGTTCGAGGACTGGATGCAGGACGCGCAGGCAGCCAACGCGCCGAAAGTGACCGGCATACCCGGCTGCGACCTGCTGCTGCAGCAGCACCGCAGCTGCGTGGCGAAGATCGCGCCCGACCAGATCAGCGGCGTGGACGCGATGGCCGAAGAGCTGAAGGCCAAAGCGCAGGTGCAGTCGGCCGAGGAGATGACGCAGGAGTGCAAGGCACTGCGCCCGCTGGCCGAGATGATGTGGACCGACGAATGCACCTGAGCCGCTAAGTGGTAGCGCCGGGCCATGCCCGGCGACACTGCGCTGCCGTGAACCTTCGTCATCGTCGCCCGGATGTTGCCGAACACCTGGCGATGCGGGTGGCGCTCGCCGTCGTGCAGGGCTTTTGCCCGGTTCTCCAGGCGCGTGCAATGCGCGCACCGTGCTCCAGCTGTCAGTGTCAGTGACCGCCGAAGTCCGACTTTCGGAACTGTTGCATGGACAGGTAACTCCCGCCGCGTGAAGCTTGGGGGTGGACGGTGCACGCGCGTCGTTCGCCAGCGCGTTCCATGCTCGCTGGCCCGCGATGACCAATTCTCCCGGTGTGTTACGCCTGAACAATGCTCATGAGCAGGCCGTCCAGCGACGCGCCGATGCCGAGCCGTGGACGCAGCGCTGCTCACAAGGGACACCGAGAGCCATTGGTGTCTGCTGGCAGAGCCGCCACGAGTCACCACGTATCTCATCTCTCTATCATGTTGGAAATACAGATGTTCGCTTCGCTCAGACCCCTTGCTCGCGCCGCGCTGCGGCTGCTGCCCTCCCTGCTGCTGATCGGCTGCGCGCAGGGCGCTCAGACCCCGATGGCCATACCCGGCTCGGTCGTCAGCCTCGTGCCACCTCCGGGATTCGCGCCAGCACCCCATTTCTCCGGCTTCGCCAGCGAAGATGGTCGCGCCAGCATCCTGGTCGCCGAACTGCCCGCCGACGCCCGTGCCGCCGTCAGCGGACTGTTTGTAGACGAGGCAACCGCGCGCAACCGCTTTGCCAGCCAGGGCGTCCGGGTCGACCGTCTGGAATCGGTCACCAGCGAGGGGCGGACGATTCCGGTGGTCATTGGCAGCCAGATCGCCCACGGTTACACCTTCGACAAGTGGGTTGCGCTGTTCAGCGGCTCTCCAACGGTCATGATCACGATCCAGGCCCCGCGCGAACATGGGCTGACGCACAAGCAGGCAATGCGTGCTCTGGCCTCGGTGACCCTTGGCGCACAGGCCACGCTTGAGCAGAAAGTCGCCGCCATGCCCTTCAGCGTCAGACCCGAGCCACCCTTCCGGCTGATCGACACCCATGCAAACTCGGCCGTAATCCTTACGGCCGTGAACTGGATACGGATCCCGAGGGTCGCCAACCTCTGGTGGTCGTCGCCTCCCAGCTTTCTCTGCCGTTTGATTCGGACGATCTGGCGGAGGTATCCGATCAGTTGATTGCTGGAACTGTCCGCATCCAGGGAGGGACCGTTGCCTCGAGGAGCAACGTGCCGTTCGGCGGCATCGAGGGACACCGCGTTGATGGACTCACACCCGACGGGCGTCACTACCGCCACTACCTTGCACTCTGGCCAGGTGAGCGGTTTGTCCGTCTGGCCGCGATTCTGCCGGCGGAGAGCACGCAGGACGTGGAAGAGGCGATTGATGCCATCGCCGCCTCGGTCCGATTCCACGAATGACAGTGCAGACCGAGGACGGCGTCTGTCACTGCATCATGTGCGCAGCAGCAGGCGCAGGTCCTCACCCACCTGGCATTGCTCGACCACGCGCAGCCGGCGTTGCTGCTGCATCGCTTCGATGCCCAGCCCGGCCAGCAGCGGGCGGGCCCGGTCACCCAGCAGGGTGGGCGCCTGGTACAGCAGCAGCTCATCCACCCAGCCGCCGCGCAGCAGCGCACCGGCCAGCGTAGCGCCGGCTTCGGTATGCACTTCGTTGATGCCGCGCCCGGCCAGCAGGGTCAGCATCGCGCCAAGATCGAGACGGCCGTCGGCACTGGGCACGCAGGCGAACTCGGCATCGGCGGCATCCGGTGCGCTGACCGCCGCATCGTGCAGGTACAACGTGGGTGCCCCACCCTCGCGCACGCGGCTGCATTCCAGCGAACGCAGGCGCGAATCGAGCACGACGCGCAGTGGCGGCATCACCTCGGCATCGGCCAGGCGCACGGTCAGCATCGGATCGTCGGCCAGCACGGTATCGGCACCGGTCAGGATCGCGCCGGCGCGTGCACGCCAGTGCTGCACGTCTTCGCGCGCCGCTGCTCCGGTGATCCATTTGGACGTGCCGTCGGCCATCGCCGTACGCCCGTCCAGGCTGGCGGCCAGCTTCACCCGCAGCCACGGGCGATTGCGCTCCACGCGTGACAGGAAGCCCTTGTTGAGCTCGCGTGCCTGCGCTGCCATCAGCCCTTCGGCGACCTCGATGCCGGCGCCGCGCAGCAGGTCGAATCCGCCGCCATCGACCTGCGGGAAGGGATCACGCAACGCAGCGACCACACGCGATACACCGGCCTCGATCAGTGCCAGTGCGCACGGTGGTGTGCGCCCGTAATGCGCGCAGGGCTCAAGGGTGACGTAGGCAGTGGCACCGCGCGCCTCACCACCGGCCTCGCGCAACGCGAATACTTCGGCATGCGGGCCACCGGCACGCTGGTGCCAGCCCTGCCCGACCACACGTTCACCATGGGCGATCACGCAGCCGACCATCGGATTGGGGCGGGTGGTGTAGGCGGCGCGCTCGGCCAGCCGCAGCGCGCTGGCCATGTGCAGATGGTCGAGGACGGAGAATGGGGTGGTCATCTGGCCATGGTAACGCTGCCGGTGTTGATCCATGCCATCGGTGCCAACCAAGGTTGGCACCCACCAGTGAATGCGGCCATCGGTGCCAACCGAGGTTGGCACCCACCAGTGGATGCGCCATCAGTGCCAACCGAGGTTGGCACGGGCCACCGCAGAGGCGGTCAGCCCTTCTTCTTCTTGGCCAGGGCGATCACATCGCCCAACAGCTGCAGCTGTTCGGTGCTGGCCGGCAGCTCGCGTTCGAGTTTTTCGATTTCCTCGCGGAAATCGGCCACATCCTCGAAGCTGCGGTAGACCGAAGCGAATCGCACGTACCCCACGTGATCGAGCTTGCGCAGCTCGTTCATCACGAACTCGCCCACCTTGATCGAAGGCACTTCACGCTCGCCACTGAGGCGCAACTGATGGACCACCGCACGCACCGCCGCTTCGATCTTGTCTTCCGGCACGGCACGCTTCTGCAGCGCGCGATCAAAGCCGGCGCGTACCTTGCGCTGGTCGAAGGCCTCGCGGGTGCCATCGCTCTTGACGATGGCCGGCAGCTTCAGTTCGACGGTTTCCAGGGTGCTGAAGCGCTCGTTGCAGGCCTCGCACTCACGCCGACGGCGGATCGTCGCGCCGTCTTCAGAGACGCGCGAGTCGATGACCCGGGTATCGGCATGTTGGCAGAAGGGGCAATACATGGAACGCCTGGCTCAGGGGACAACCAAATGCCACGGTCATGGCAGCGTCGCAAAGGTACCTGAGAAGGGGCTTTCCGGCAAATTTCATGTGCTGTACGGTCCCTCGTCAAGGGCAACCCTGCAGCCGTCCCAGATGCACCCAGATACTCAGAAACACCCTGATGCGTGAGGCTGGACATGCCATCCCTACACCACCATGCGACTTGCCTGAAAAGTCAGGCGCCCGGAAGGTGAGCAGGCCGCCAGCGCAGCCAGGCCAGATGCGCCGCGGGCAGCAACAGCGGCGGGCCGAACAGCAACAGGCTGAAGCCCTCCATGCGTTCGGTCAGGCCGACCACCAGCCCGAGCACGACGGCGGGCACTGCTGCCAGCGCGCCCAGCGCCAGCAACGCCCACCACACCCGGCCCACTGCCTGCAGGCCAGACCGGCCCTGCAGCAGGAAACCGGCGCCGATGTACAACCAGGCAACAATGCCCAGCGCCCCGGCGGTGCCCCAGCACACCAGCAGCAGCCGGCTCGGCAGGCGGGTTTCCTGCGTCAGGCCGGAGTACACGCCCACCAAGGCCACGGTGCCTCCCAGCAGCACGCCTGGCAGCCCGAACAGCAGGGCCTGCACGAGGTGCAGGCGCTTGTGCAGACGTTCATCCATACGCTCATCCATGTGCGTTGCTCTCCCTGGGCCGGGGTCGGAGCCCTTCCCCTGCGGGACGGGATCCGACCCCATCAGCCGATCAACCGTAGACCGGGTACTTGCGGCACTGCGCGCTGACGGCATCGCGCACGCGGGCGATCACGGCGTCATCGTTCGGCGCATCGAGGACATCGGCGATCCAGTTGGCCAGATCCACGCAGTCCTGCTCGGTGTAGCCACGGGTGGTCACCGCCGGCGTACCCAGGCGCAGGCCCGAGGTCACGAACGGCGAACGCGGGTCGTTCGGCACCGAGTTCTTGTTGACGGTGATGTGCGCCTTGCCCAGTGCCGCTTCCGCGTCCTTGCCGGACACGTCCTTGCCGATCATGTCCACCAGCATCAGGTGGTTCTGGGTGCCGCCGGAGACGATCTTGTAGCCGCGCGCGATGAGCGTGTTGGCCATCGCCTGGGCGTTCTTCACCACCTGCTGCTGATAGGTCTTGAAGGCCGGTTCCAGCGCTTCCTTGAAGGCCACCGCCTTGCCGGCGATGACGTGCATCAGCGGACCGCCCTGGATACCCGGGAACACGATCGACTGCAGCTTCTTGACCAGGTCCTCATCGGCACCCTTGGCGACGATGATGCCGCCGCGCGGGCCGCGCAGGGTCTTGTGGGTGGTGGAGGTGACGACGTGGGCGTGGTCCAGCGGGCTCGGATAGACGCCGGCGGCGACCAGACCGGCGACATGGGCCATGTCGACGAACAGGTAGGCGCCGACCTTGTCGGCGATGGCGCGGAAGCGTGCCCAGTCGATCACCTGCGAGTAGGCCGAGAAGCCGGCCACGACCATCTTCGGCTTGTGCTCCAGGGCCAGGCGCTCGACTTCGTCGTAGTCGATCAGGCCCTGGTCGTTCACGCCGTACTGCACGGCGTTGAACAGCTTGCCCGAGGCGTTCACCTTGGCGCCATGGGTGAGGTGGCCGCCGTGGGCCAGGCTCATGCCGAGGATGGTGTCGCCCGGCTGCAGCAGCGCGAAGTACACGGCCTGGTTGGCCTGCGAGCCGCTGTGTGGCTGCACGTTCGCATAGTCGGCGCCGAACAGCTGCTTGAGGCGGTCGATCGCCAGCTGCTCGGCGATGTCCACGTACTCGCAACCACCGTAGTAGCGCTTGCCCGGATAGCCTTCGGCGTACTTGTTGGTCAGCTGGCTGCCCTGCGCTTCCATCACTGCCGGGCTGGTGTAGTTCTCGCTGGCGATCAGCTCGACATGGTCTTCCTGGCGCTGGGTCTCAGCGGCGATGGCCTTGGCCAGTTCGGGATCGTAGGATTCGATGCGGACGTCACGCGGGAACATCGGGTACTCCAGCAGGCAGGGAAAGGGGGTGTACGGCTCAGCCCCTGATTGTAGCCCCGCACCGGCCGGCTGGGGCCGAAACGGACGGGGCCGGATCCCTCGAAGGAATCCGGCCCCGTATGGTTCCGAGTGATGTTGCGGGGTCCTCAGCGGCTGCTGAGCACGTACTGGGCGATCACGCCGGTGGCGATGGCCACCAGCAGCATGTTGCCGCGGTCATCGCGGATCCAGTGGTGGCCATGCGGCGGACGGCGCAGGTGGTAGCGCGGATAGTCGTTCACCACGTAGATCGGGCCGCGATAGTAGTCGCGGTAGCGGTGCCCCACCTTCCAGCCATAGCCGGGGCCGTAGGCAGGGCGGTAGACCACACGCGGCGGCGGTGCCGGGCGGTAGTAGCGGTCATGGTCACGGTGCCACTCGCGGCGGTCCTGCCGGTAATCGCGCCGGGCCTCACGGCGGTCGCGCTCCCAGTCACGACGGTCCTGTCGCCACTCGCGACGATCCTCCCGCCACTCGCGGCGGTCGTGACCGCGGCCGCGATGGTCGTCGTCGGCAAATGCCGGGGCAACCGCGCCGAGCGCCAGCACAGAGGCCACGGCTCCGGCCATTACTCGATTGATGCGCATGTCAGACCTCTGCTTGGGTGGTGGTGACCCCATATTGCGCACCGGATCTGAACCGTTTCCGGCTGGAAACGCTTCCCGCTTCAGGACTGTGACGGCGATTCAGGCCGCGGCCAGCCCGGCCGGCTCCCCGTGGCGCGGCGGGTAACCGGTTCCGGCTATAATTGCCGGTATTCCATTCAAGTCTGTGCCCGCTGCCGCGCCGGGAAACCTCCCGTGACGGTCGGGCGCAGGGTCGCGCCTACGGAGACCTCATGTCCTCGCAATACATCTACACCATGAACCGCGTGTCCAAGGTGGTCCCGCCCAAGCGGCAGATCATCAAGGACATCTCGCTGTCCTTCTTCCCGGGCGCGAAGATCGGCCTGCTGGGCCTGAACGGCGCCGGCAAGTCGACCGTGCTGAAGATCATGGCCGGCGTGGATACCGATTTCGAGGGCGAGGCACGCCCGCAGCCGGGCATCAAGGTCGGCTACCTGGCGCAGGAACCGGAACTGGACCCGAACAAGACCGTGCGCGAGTCGGTCGAGGAAGGCGTGGGCGAAGTGCTGCAGGCCCAGGCTGCGCTGGAGGCGGTGTACGCCGCCTACGCCGAGGAAGGCGCCGACTTCGACGCGCTGGCCAAGGAACAGGAGCGCCTGGAGGCGATCCTGGCCGCCGGCGACGCGCACACCCTGGAAAACCAGCTGGACGTGGCTGCCGATGCGCTGCGCCTGCCGCCGTGGGATGCCAAGATCGCCAACCTGTCCGGCGGTGAAAAGCGCCGCGTCGCGCTGTGCCGCCTGTTGCTGCAGAAGCCGGACATGCTGCTGCTGGACGAACCGACCAACCACCTCGACGCCGAGTCGGTGGAATGGCTGGAACAGTTCCTGGCGCGCTACACCGGCACCGTGGTGGCCGTTACCCACGATCGCTACTTCCTGGACAACGCCGCCGAGTGGATCCTGGAACTGGACCGCGGCCGCGGCATTCCGTGGAAGGGCAACTACACCGAATGGCTGGTGCAGAAGGATGAGCGCCTGAAGCAGGAAGAAAACCAGGAAAAGGCCCGCCAGAAGGCGATCCAGAAGGAACTGGAGTGGTCGCGCCAGAACGCCAAGGGCGGCCGTTCCAAGGGCAAGGCCCGTCTGGCCCGCCTGGAAGAGCTGCAGTCGCAGGATTACCAGAAGCGCAACGAGACCAACGAAATCTTCATCCCGCCGGGCGAGCGCCTGGGCAACATGGTGATGGAGTTCAAGAATGTGTCCAAGAAGTTCGGCGACCGCCTGCTGATCGACAACCTGTCGATGCTGATTCCGCCGGGCGCGATCGTCGGCATCATCGGCCCGAACGGCGCCGGCAAGTCGACGCTGTTCAAGATGATCACCGGCCAGGAGAAGCCGGATTCGGGCGAGATCGTGATCGGCCCGACCGTGCAGCTGTCCTACGTGGACCAGAGCCGCGACAAGCTGGAAGGCAACCACAACGTCTTCCAGGAAATCGCCGGTGGCCTGGACATCCTCAACATCAACGGCATCGAGATCCAGTCGCGCGCCTACATCGGCCGCTTCAACTTCAAGGGCCAGGACCAGCAGAAGATGGTCGGCTCGCTGTCCGGTGGTGAGCGTGGCCGCCTGCACATGGCCAAGACCCTGCTGCAGGGTGGCAACGTGCTGCTGCTCGACGAACCGTCCAACGACCTGGACATCGAAACGCTGCGTGCGCTGGAAGACGCGCTGCTGGAGTTCCCGGGCAACACCTTCGTGATCTCGCACGACCGCTGGTTCCTGGACCGCATCGCCACGCACATCATCGCTTTCGAAGGCGACTCGCACGTGGAGTTCTTCCAGGGCAACTACCGCGAGTACGAGGAAGACAAGAAGCGCCGCATGGGCGATGACGCTGCGCCGAAGCGCCTGCGCTTCAAGGCACTGAAGTAACGCAACAGGAAAGGCCGCGCTCGCGCGGCCTTTCTCCTTCTGTGGGTCGCCCGCTTGCTGGGAGACACCTTCACGAGAAGCCCCATGTCCCTGTTCGAACGCCTGTTCCAGCTGCAGCAGCACGGCACCACCGTGCGCACCGAGCTGCTGGCCGGTGTCACCACCTTCCTGACGATGTCCTACATCGTCTTCGTCAACCCCGAAATCCTCGGCACCACCGGCATGGATGCGGGCGCGGTATTTGTCGCCACCTGCCTGGCGGCCGCGCTGGGCTCCACGGTGATGGCGCTGGCAGCTAATTTCCCGGTCGGCATGGCTCCGGGCATGGGCCTGAACGCGTTCTTTGCCTTCACCGTGGTCGGCGCCGCCGGCCTGCCCTGGCAGCAGGCGCTGGCGGCAGTGTTCATCTCCGGCCTGGTGTTCCTGGTGCTGTCGCTGACCGGCGTGCGTGCCTGGCTGGTATCCGGCATTCCTTCGTCACTGCGCTCAGCCATCGTCGCCGGCATCGGCCTGTTCCTGGCCATCATCGCCCTGCAGAAGTCCGGGGTGATCATCGGCAACGAGGACACGCTGGTGGCGCTGGGCCCGCTCAACACCGCCCCACCGCTGCTGGCACTGGCCGGCTTCCTGCTGATCGCCGTGCTGGAGGCGCGCCGCATCCGTGGTGCGATCCTGATCGGCATCCTGGCGGTCACTGGGGCCGGCTGGGCGCTGGGCGACGTGCAGTACCAGGGACTGGTGTCCCTGCCGCCAAGCCTGGCGCCGACCTTCCTGCAGCTGGACCTGCCGGGCCTGCTGCACCACGACGGCGGTGCCCCCATCGCGGTACTGCTGCAGGTGGTGCTGGTGTTCGTGCTGGTGGAGGTGTTCGATGCCACCGGCACGCTGTACGGCGTGGTCGGCCGCGCCGGCCTGCTGAAGCTGCCAGGTGCGCAGAAGCGTTTCGGCCGTGCACTGCTGGCCGACAGCACGGCAATCGTCGCCGGCTCCATGCTGGGCACCAGCAGCACCACGGCATTCGCCGAAAGCGCCTCGGGCGTGCAGGTGGGCGGCCGTACCGGCCTCACCGCCCTGGTGGTCGCCGCGCTGTTCCTGGCCGCCCTGCTGTTCTCGCCGCTGGCCTCGATGGTGCCAAGCTACGCCACCGCACCGGCCCTGCTGTTCGTTGCCGGGTTGATGCTGCGCGAGCTGGTGGAAGTGGACTGGAGCGACCTCACCGAATCGGTGCCGGCGGCCCTGTGCGCGCTGGCGATGCCGTTCACCTACTCCATCGCCAATGGACTGGCTTTCGGCTTCATCGCCTACGCTGCGCTGAAGGCCGGCACTGGCCGCTGGCGCGAGGTGCATCCGGCGGTGTGGCTGGTGGCCGTGTTGTTCGTGCTGCGCTTCGCGCTGGAGTAATCAGGGCAGGGGCCCGCTGTCACGGCGGGCTGGTGGTGTACTCATCGCCATGCCGGTCGCAGCTGGCCATCCACGCCGAAACGCCAGCGGCCCTCGGCCCAGCCCCGGCCGAACAGGGCCAGCATCTGCGAATAGTAGGCCGGTGCCTCGGCACGCTGCTGTTCCGGGCTGGGCAGGCTGGCCAGCAGCGACTTCGCCAGCCCCTGCTCGCGCTGTGCCAGCACACAGGGCAGTACAGCCGCGCGGAAACCATAGTTGCCTTCGCCCTGCCCCTGCCCGCTGCGGGTATCGACCTTTTCCCAGAGTGCCGCACCGCTGCGCAGGCGCTGCAGCGGACCGGACAACGCCGCCAGCTGCCGCCGGAACAACGGATCGCGCGGGGCCGTCATGCCTGCCCACGTATAGCAGCGGATCGCGTCGTAGCCGCCCACCGCTCCGTTCACGGGATCGACCACGAAGCGCCCCTGCCGCCACGCCGCCCAGTCCGGTGCATAGCCATGCGGGCTGGTCTGCTCCAGCAGCGTGGTCGCGTTGTCCGCCAGTTCCGCCCAGGGCCCACTGCGATCGGCCGCGGCAAAGCGCCGCAGCAGCGGCAGCGGCAGATAGCTGGGATTGACCCGGGTCGCATCGCCTTCGACGAATCCCTGCGGTCCCGGCAGCAGCATCGAGCCGAGACCGGGCAGCTGCACGACTTCCCTTTCCCGCACCTGCCCCAGCATGCCCCCGGCGATGGCCTGCAACGCAGGACGGTGCCAGAGCCGCCCCGCTTCGAGCAGGGCGTAGGCCAGCCAAAGATCGGAATCGGACGCCGGATTGTCGTCCAGTACGCGCCAGCCGCCCTTGTCATCGCGGCCCCACAGCCAGGCCGGCAACCGCTGCCGCATATCGCCCCCGGCCAGGTTGTCCTGGGTCCAGCCCAGAACGCGATCAAACAGCGCCTGATCGTTGTCGACCAGCGCGAAGAACAACGCATACGACTGCCCTTCCGACGTACTGCGCTGGTCGTCCTGGCTGCGATCGATCATGCGTCCGTCGTTGCTGAGGCTGCTGTCCAGCAGCACCTGCCAGGCCGGCCAGCGCGGCGCTGCGAGCGCACGCCCTGCGCCCATGGCCAGCAACGGCAAGGCGGCCGTCGCCTGCAGCAGTCGGCGGCGTTGCGGGTCAGCGGAACTCGCCATAGGGCACCAGTGGCGACACGGGCAGCGGCAGGTTGCCCTGCCAGGGCTTGAAGGTATAGCGCAGATAGAGCTGGAATGTGTTCGGCGAGAAGTCACGGCTGCGCTGCAGGGTTCCCGCCGCGCCCAGGACGATGTGATCGCCCAGCCGCCGCTCCACGGCCGCGTAGAGCCGATAGCCGGTGCCGGTGCTGCGGCTGTCGCCGGTGTACAGGCCAGCCTCGTCCAGCGCGAGAGCACCGTACTGCGGCTCCAGCTGTGCCACCACGCGCTCGATCAGCGCCTGGTCCGGGAAGCGGCTGATCGACGCCGTACGCGCGCTGGAAACACTGACCGACCCATCCACCCGCAGCGACCACAGATCATTGCGCCAGGCAAAGCTGGCCGGCAGGCTCAACGAGGCATAGCGCTGCGGGCTGTAGTAGCCGCCCTGGCCCAGCGAGTAGCCGCCCAGATCCTTCTGGTAACGCCAGTACATGGCCGTGGTGCCGACGTCCAGGCGCATGTCCGTACGCTGGATCAGCTTGTGGTACCAGCCGACCATCGCACGCGCACGCGTGTTGTCCGCGACGTTGTGACCGGTCAACCGGTGCCAGCTCCAGTTCGACCAGACACCATTGCGTCCGCCCTCATCGAAGCCCAGGCTGAAGGTGATGCCATTGGCGGTCACCCCACCCCAGGCAATGCCGCTGCGAGGATCGTAGGCACCGGCCTGTGACAGCAGGGAGTTGGTCATCGGCCGCCGCGACAGCGTCGCCCCCCAGCCGAGACGGCCCAGATCGCCATTGGCGGTGATGCCTCCCAGCCAGTTGCCGATCACATAGTGGGACGGCGTATGGCCAAGGTCGACATTCCAGCGATCGTCCAGCGTGCGCCAGCCGGCCGCGAACCCTGCGCCGGAACTGCGCCGCTGATGCACGAAGCGGGTACATCCCGGGGCCTGCAGCCGGGAGCCGTCGGCACGCAGCAGCGACAGGTCGCAGCTGCCGAAATCCTCGTCGTAAGTGCCGTCGGCGCCGGTGCGGAACCGCCCTGCGTCGAAGTGCACCTGTTCGATGCGCGCCCAGCCGAGCCCGCCTGCAAACGGCGCATCCAGATGCGCGATGCGGGTGTCGCGCCCGAGGCGGGAAATGCCGGGCGTTCCGTCGCTGCGACGACCGGTATCCTGCATCACCGTCAGCGTGGGATTTTCCTGCTGGTACAGCGTTTCCACGTCGCTGCGCAGGCTGCGCCGCAGCCAGTCGTCCCCCGCGGTCTCGCGGCTGGCCAGGGTCAGCGCGCGGTTGTCGCGCGGCTGTGCCTGCGTTGCGGCCAGCAGGCCGTTGTCGGCCATCGCCTGCGCGTACATGTCCAGCGCCTGCTGCGGATCCTCGCGGCGCACCAGTCGCGCTGCGTCGCGCCAGGACTGTGGATCCGGACCGTCCCTGCGGGCCAGCAGCGCGCGCAGGATCGCCAATGCCTTGGCGTCCTCGTGCAGGTCGGTCCAGATGCCGGCCAGCTGGCGCTGCTGGCCGAGCGCATCTTCGGCGACCACCGGGGGCGACAGCCGCATCTGCCGCCGCGCGTTGTCCAGATCGCCGGCACCGATCCAGGCCTGCACCTGGCCAAGCTGTGCATCGACGTTGTCCGGCTGCTCCGCAAGTACCCGCTGGTAATACTGCAGGGCCTGCGGGTGGTCGCCGCGCAGGCGCGCCCAGTCGGCCAGCAGCAGGTTGTTCTCGGCACTGGCCGGTTGCTGTTGCAGCAGAGCGATGGCTTCCGGCTCGCGTCCCTGCGCACGCAGCGACCAGAGATGATCGATGAGCTGCTGCCGGCGCAGCCGTGCGGACAGTGCGCGGATATCATCATCCCATTCCGCCAGCGGCACCGCGTCCAGCACTGCCAGTGCCTGCGGCAGGCGATCGGTGCCGGACAGATACAACGCCTGCGCGTAGCGTGCTTCAGCGCTGTCATTGCGCGCCACCATGTCCGCGACCACCGCATCGGCCTCGGCAGGCCGACCCGCGGCCTGCAGCTCAACGGCCAGGGCACGGGCGAGCCACGCATCGGCGGGCAGCTCCACGCGCAGCTCATGCCCGAGCGCAAGGGCGGCCTCCGCATCGCCGGCCGCCAGGGCCTGCTCACGTCGTTCGCGCAGGCGACTGATCCGCAGCTGACGCAGATCCTCGGCGTACAACCGGCGCTGCGCGGCCGGCAACGCATCGATGAAGGTCTCCAGACGCTGCGGATCGGTCCTCCCATACAGCTGCACCAACCTGCGGATCACGTTGGCATCGTTCGGCGCCATCCGCCTCGCGGCCTGCAGCTGGCGTTCGGCCGAGGCGTCGTCGCCACGGGCCACGGCAACATCCACCTGCCCCAGCCGTGCGTTGACCTCGCGTGGCTGCTGCCCCCGCGCCTGCGCGTACAACGCATCCGCCTCGTCCAGCCGACCGGCACCGAGTGCGGCATCGGCCTGGTCCAGCAGCAGCCAGTAGCGCGTACTGGCAATGAGGTCGCGCCATTTGTCGCTGCTCTCGCCGACGGGCGTGGCCTGGATCGCGCGTTCGAACAGGCCGATCGCCGACGCGCGACGGCCCTGTCGCATCTGCGCCATGCCCAATCCGCCCAGGAAGGCGGCTTCGCGCGGATAGGCCCGCAACGCCTGCTGGAAGGCACGTTCGGCCTCGGCATCGCGCCCGCGTTCAAGCAGTTGCTGGCCACGCAGACCCGCGCGCCAGGCCGGATCACTGACCTGCCTGTGCTGCTCGGCATAGCGCTCGCGCACCAGGGCGATGTCATTGAAGGTGGGATTGCGGGTGATGAACGCCTGCAGGCGACGCACGCCGCGCTCATCGGCGGGCTGGTCCTGCAGGTACGCCCACTCGGCATCGGCAGCCAGCCCGCGGGCGTCGGGGTTGCGGCCCATGCGCCGCAGCGCGTCGAGCGCTTCATCGTCGCGACCGGCCGCGAACAGCAGCTGCGACAGCGTCTGCAGCAGCCCGGTGTTGCCTGGATACGCCTGGTCCAATGCGGTCAGCTCCCGGATCGCCAGCGCGCGGCCATCCGCCTGCGCGCCACGCAGACGCCAGTACTCCAGCCCCAGCTGCAACCCCGGAGGCGCGTCATTGAACAGGCGGCGGTAGATCGCCAGCGCATCGGCACTGCGGCCACCGGCTGCGAACAGGCGTGCCTGCTGCAGCTCCTGCTGCAGATCGCCCTGGTAGGCCTGCCAGAGGCGATCACCCGCAGCGAGTTCGCGACTGCCCGCACCGACCTGCCGCAATCGTTGCAGTGTCGCGGTCGCATCCTCCACCTTCTGCTGCGACAACTGCACCTCCAGGATCGCCAGCAGGGTGCCACGATCATCCGGTGCCAGCATGCGCAGCCGTGCCAACGCATCTTCGATCAGGCTCTGGCGCCCGGTCGCCTCGCCGATGCGTACCTGCTGCAACAACCACTGCCGCTGCTCGGCCGCAGTGCCGCCGGGCATTTGCGGCAGCGCCTGTGCCGCGCATGCGCCGGTCCCGGCCAGACCCAGCAGTACCAGCCGGGACGCCATCAGCAGCGGCGGCGAGGTCCGGCTCATTCCTTGCCCGCATCCAGGCGCCGCGCGGCGACCCAGCGCAGTGCACGCCAGAGCAGGAAGGCGACCATCAGCACCACCAGCGTGGCCAGCACGGCCAGCAATGCCGGATGATCGGCCAGGTGGTACCACAGCAGCAGCCACCACGGCAGCGCGCCCACGTAGTAGTGTTCGCCCACGAACTGGCTGTTGATGCCGGAACTGCGCAGGATCGCCACCGATCCCGCAATGGCTTCGCGCTTGCCGGTGTCGCTGAGTGCATCATCGAGCAGCTGATAGTCGGCCGGATGGCTGGCCGCCAGCGAGACGATGCTGCGCTGTGCATGGCGGGGCGACTGCAGGCCGACGATGGCCGCGAAGGGCGCCTGTGCGGTGACCGCCACGCGGGTGACCGCAGGATCGCCCGCACGGCTGCCGCGACGGGCCTGCTGCACCGCCAGCTCCGGCGATGGCCACTGGCCGTTGAGCAGGCGCGTGCGTTGATCGTCGATCAGCAGTGACAGCTGCTGGCTGCCGCGCAGCTCATCCGGCAACGCGCCCAGAACCAGCAGGTCCGCATCCAGCGCACTGGCCTGTTTCCAGTCCGCGGACAGGCGCAACCCGTAGGCCGGGTACCCACTCTGCACGCCCAGGCCTCCGATCAGGTTGAGCAGCAGGCTGACCTGGGCCTCGCTGGCGGACGGCGGCACCAGCACCACGGTTTCAGACAGGTCCGCCATGCGTGTGAACGGGAAGCCGCTGAGCGCGAACGCGGACAGGTCCGGCAGACCCATGTAGTGATGGAAGCCGGAGAAGTCGATGGTCGAATCCTCCTCAATGGCCGCCTGCAGGTTGGGCGGCAGCACGGTCTGGCAGTGATCGCGCTGGGCACTGCCCATCACGCTGGCAAAGTTGAAGTCGAACCTCAGCTGGTTGCGGTCACCCAGCTTCAGCGCCGGAATCAACAGGCGGCCATCGTCGGCGCCGGCATCGCCAGCGAGCACAGGCAGGCGGATTTCCGCCACACCCTGCTTGCCGGTGCGGCGCACCAGCGGGAAGCTTGAAATGAACTGGTCGTTGATCGCCACGCCCAGCCGCGACTCATCACTGCCAAACGGCGGCGTGTAGCGGTAACGCAGGTTCAGTGGAATGCCCTGGTTGCGCCAGATGAACAGGTCCGGTGGCAGGTTGAGATTGACCGTGATCGGCTGCGGCGATACCCCGTTGGCATGCAGCTGCTGCGGATAGTCCAGCAGCTCGGCCAGGCGCACCGCGCGATCGGTACGCACCCAGTTCGGCGCGTCGTACGGCCTGCGTGGCGCCAAGGGCTTCATTTCGTCGATCGCGACCTGGCGGCCGCGGAACAGGACATTGCCGGCCGCCATCGCCGAAACGGCCTTCTGCAGGTCATCGTCGTTGCGGCCCAGCACCAGCAGCAGCTTGCGCTGCGGATCCTCGGGCAGGGCCATCAGCTCGATCACCGGCCCCTGCACAGGCGCGTGGTTGGCGATCACCGGCGGGAAGCGGCCATTCACCGCCAGCACCACCGCGTGGCCCTGCTCGGGCAGGGTGCCGAAGCTCACCGGGAAACGGGCCTGCCGCCACCATCCCGCCAGGCTGCCGAAATAGGACGCCATGACCGCCGCAGCCCGCTGCTGCGCCAGCGTGGGCGCCGCTGCAAACACCACCGGCAGTTCCAGCCGCGCGGTGTCGCGCGGATCGAAGAAGGGCAGCGGGAAATTGGCCAGATCATCCTGCATGTCCAGCGGCTGGCCGCCCAGCCTCAACGTGCTGTTGCTGGAGAGGTTGACCCACAGCGAGCTGTGCGTGGGTTCTTCGCAGATGTCGGTGTAATGGCCGACGAATTCCAGGCGGACCTGGTTGAAATCAGCGATCAGGCGCGCATCCAGCGGCAGCTTGGCCTGCACGGGGCGTCCCAGCTGGTCGTTGCTGATCGGTACCACGCCCATCATCGCGTCGTTCAGATAGACCCGCAGGTGCGACAGCGTCGGCAACAGCGACGGCGAGGGTGTGAAGCTCAGATCCAGTTCCGCTTCGCGCGCGAGGCGATCGCGGCGCACCTGGAATTCGAACGTGGTGCTGTTGCGGACGCCGGACAGCAGCGTGTCCTGGCGGCGGCCGAGCTGTGCGAAGGTGCTGTGCCGTTGCCAGGGCCAAGCGCTGCCGGCCCAGGTATCGGGCAAGGCCGGTTCGCCGCGCGGCGCGGGCACCGATGCCGCTGTGGTCGGGGTCGGTACCGCAACCTGCGCGGCCGGGGCATCCGGCGTTGAACCGGTGGCAGGCGCCGGCACGGGTGCTGGAGCGCCATTGCCGGACACCACTGGCAGTACCAGCAACGGCAGCAGCAGCCAGCGCAGAGAGGTCGGGATGCTCATGGACGAAGCCCTGGGTCAGCGGCTGGGTCAGCCGGGTGGGAGGGAAGCGGACGTTGTGGTGCGAAACTGGCCAGCCAGCGCAGCAGGCGACCGCTCCAGTGCACCGGGCGGTCGAGATCGAACGGCGTGAAGTCGCCCATCCGCCGATAGCCTTTCCAGCCCAGCACCAGCACGCTCCACAGGCTGCGTGGCAGGCTCTTGGGCTGGTAACCGGCATGCCAGTCCAGCCACGCATCGGCGCGGGCGAATGTGCATTGCGCGAACTCCACGCGCTGGCGCTCGTTGTCGAACTGCAGCAGCAGGCCGAGGCGATGGCCGACGCTGCGCTGTACCCGCGCCGGGAAGGCGAACTCGCGCCGGCCACGCCCGAGCAGCAGGTGTACGCGCGTGCCTTCGGCCAGTTGCGGATCCAGTCCCAACTCCAGGCCGACGCCATCGTTGGAATAGTCCTGCAGCACGCCCCGCAGTCGACGCCCATCGGGTATCTGCAGCGCCATCGGCAGGCGCGTGGTGACCCGGTGGGTGCGCCGCACCTGCTGCACCTCCGCCGCCACCGCCAGCGCGCCGCCGATGATCAGCAGGTTGTACAGCACCCACAACGAACTCACGACCACGGTGCCGCGCTCATCGGCGGGCCCCTCGATGAAACGCCACACGGCGAAGCACAGTCCCAGCACGTTCAGCAGCGCCAGTACCAGGTAGGGGCGCGCCACCCGCCAGTCGAAGCGGTCACCCGCCTGCGTGCCGCCCTTGTCGGTGACATTGAACTTGCCACGGCCGGGACTGAACAGGGCCACGGTGGTCGGCCGCGCGATGTACCAGGCCAGCACGGTTTCATAGACCTCGCCCCAGAACGGGCGGCGGTACCGGCCCTGGATGCGCGCGTTGGTCAGGCTGGCGTGGGCCATGTGTGGAACGACAAACAGCAGGATCGCCAGCGCGGGTGCATAGATGATGTAGACGTGCAGCAGGAGGAAGGCCAGCGGCGCGGTGAGGAACACCAGCCGCGGGATGCCCGCGAGGAAGTGCAGCATCGCGTTGGCGTAGCAGAAGCGCTGGAACAGGCTCAGGCCTTTGCCAAGCAGCGGATTGTCGATGCGGAAGATCTGCACCATGCCGCGCGCCCAGCGGATGCGCTGGTTGACGTGCGCGCCCAGGCTGTCGGTGGCCAGGCCGGCCGCCTGCGGAATGCGAAGGTAGGCCGAGTTCCAGCCCTGGCGATGCAGGCGCAGGGCGGTATGCGCATCCTCGGTGACGGTCTCGGTGGCGAAGCCGCCGATGGCATCGATGGCCTCACGCCGCAGCACCGCGCAGGAACCACAGAAGAATGCGGCATTCCACAGGTCGTTGCCGTCCTGCACCAGCCCGTAGAACAGCTCGCCCTCGTTGGGATCACTGCGGAACACCTGCAGGTTGCGCTCGAAGGGATCGGCCGAGAAGAAATGGTGCGGCGTCTGCACCAGCGCCAGCTTCGGATCGCGCAGGAACCAACCACAGGTGATCTGCAGGAACGAGCGCACCGGCAAGTGATCGCTGTCGAAGATCGCCACCAGCTCACCGTCGATCAGGGTCAGGGCGTGGTTTAGGTTGCCGGCCTTGGCGTGTCGGTTGTCGCTGCGGGTGATGTAGTTGACGCCGGTCTGCTCGGCGAAGGCACGGAACGCCTCGCGCTTGCCGTCATCGAGAAGGTGGATGCGCAGTCTGTCGGCCGGCCAGTCCAGCCCCATGGCGGCATGGACGGTATGCCGCACCAGTGACAGGTCTTCGTTGTAGGTGGGAATCAGCACATCCACCGTGGGCCACTGCCGAATATCGGCCGGCAAGGGCGCCGGACGCCGTCGCAGCGGCCAGGCAACCTGTACGTAGCCCAGCATCAGCACCAGCCAGGAATACGTCTCGGCCACCAGCAGCACCAGGCCGCAGACCAGGTCGAAGGTGCTGCTCCAGTTCAGGGTGGCGGTATAGCGCCACCAGAGATAGCGGCAGGACACGGTGATCGACAGCACCACCAGTACCAGCGTCGCATAGCGGCCGGGCATGCGCCGTACCAGCAGCGCGATGACCCATAGCAGCAGCACGAACACGAACTGCGCCAGGTAGCTGAAGGGCTGGGTGATGCACAGCGCGGCCAGACCCAGCGTAGCCAGACCGGTGACCGCGGTCAGCGCGTGCCGCGCGCGCGGCGGCAGGTGCTCCAGGCGCTGTGCGAGCCACGCCGCGAGGCGACTGTTGCCGACATCGGCAGGTGCATCACGCATCGCCCGCAGGTAGCGCAGGCGACCGCGTCCTGCCGCTCCGCGCAGCTCGGCGATGCGCTGGCGCCGGGCCTGGGCCAGGCGCTGGCGGCGCAGCGAGGTATGCGGAACCAGCCGCACCAGCGACAGCCATGCGGCCTGGATCAGCAGCCGCAGTGGATCTCCGGGGCGCCAGCGGCGATCACCCTGCAACTGCGGGAACGCACGCCGCAGCCGCGGCGCCAGCGCCTGCCACGCAGGTCCTTCCAGCCTCAGCAGCGCCCAGCCCAGCGCCTGCAGCGACCACAGCAGTGCGCACAGTGGCCATGCGGCGTACACGCGCTCACGCAGCCGGTTCCAGTGCAGATAGTGGATGCGTGCGCCCTTCATCGCCCGCTCTCCCGATCCTGCCGCCGCGCCGCCTCGGCCAGGCACCACAATGCCAGGCCGGCGACGTCGGCAGCCGCCAGCGCATCGGCCGCATGCTGGCCCAGCGGCTGCTTGCTGGCCAACGCGGCCGGCACCCGCGCATCTTCGTGCAGAGGCTGAGGCACCAGCATCGACGCGTGCGCATGCAGCCAAAGCTGCATCAGATCGCGCTGCACCGGAACCGCCGGGTCATACCGGTTGGCCAGCAGACGGCGCGGATCGTCGTGCTGCCGCTGCAGGAAGACGTGGCTTGCCGGATCGACGCACGCCAGGCGCAACGGCAGCGTACAGCGCGCATATCGGTTGACCGCCGCCGCGTGTGCCGGCAGCCGCTGCGGCAGGTCGAACAGCAGCCAGTCGAACTGCGCCGACAGCACTGGCACGCGATCATTCCAGGTGTCGGGTGCCAGACTCAGCGCCTGCTCGATCTGCAGGGCTTCGGCCGCGCTGACACGGCCGTACGGCAGCACTGCCAGGCCCGGTGCGCAGGCGAAGGCCGCATCACGCCAGTCGCGGCCGTCCAGCATCGCCCGCGCCCAGCCATCGGCCTCCCGTGCGGCCAACCCGACATGCAGGCCCAGCATCTGATCCGGACTGCACTCGACCAGCAGCACGCGCTGGCCCTGCGCATGCAGCGCCTGTCCCAACGCGGCCAGCACCGTGGTGACGCCTGTGCCGCCGTGCACGCCCTGCAGGGACAGCAGTACGCTCATGGCTGCCGCTCCAGCTCGGCCAGCAACGGCCAGCGTGCCAGTGCCCGGGCACGTTCGTTCTGCGCCGAGAAGTCCACGTAGGGCAACCCGGGCATGCCCAGGCTGCGACGCAGCAGATCGATGTCGTCCTCCTCCACCGAAAGCGTACTGGCAACGGCCAGGATGTCGGCCATCAGCGTTTGTCCTCCGGGTACGGGTTCCAGGCCTTGCTTCCCTGCAGCTGCAGCCAGGGCTTGCCACCGTAATCGATGACCTTGGCGCCTTCGTTCTCCGACACCGAGGGCGTACGTGGCAGCCCCTGCAGCAGGCTGTCCCAGTCACGCGCTCCCGGCGGCGACTGCGCGTTCAGCGCATACACCCGCGACACCAGTTCGGAGAGGGCCAGATAGCTGCTGGGCTCGGGCACATGACGCGGCCCTCCGCTGGCCGGCGTGCCCATCCCGACCAGCTTGATGCCGACCGGCACATGGGTGATCGAAGGGCTCGGAATCTCCCGCATGCCGGGAATCTGCATGCGGTCGCCATGCAGCGCCGCGCCATGCTCGGGCACCACGACGATCATGGCGCGACGGCCACTGCGCTCCACCGCTTCGACGAAGCCTGCCATGTCACCCAGCACCATCTGCGCGCGGGCCTTGTAGTCCGCCGCGTTGGCACGACCGTCGGCGCCGACGATGCGGTTGCCGTCGTGCAGGGAGATCGTGTTGTAGAACAGCGCGACCTGCTGCGCCTGTTCGGCCTGGCGCTGCTTCCACCAGGCGTTCAGCACGTCACCATCGCGGCGCAGCGGCGACTTGTCGAACGCGACCAGCGCCCGGGGAAACGCGCTGATGTCCATCGGCCGTGCCTGCAACCCACCGTACTGGCTCAGTTCGCCGATGAAGTTGTCGAAGTGCCCATCGTGGTTCATCGCCAGCTCGCTCTGGAAACCCAGGCGCTGCAGGTTGGAGAACAACTGGCATTCGGCTGGCACCGGGTCGAACAATGCGGTGTGCGAGGTCTGTCCGCAGCTGGCGCGCAGCAGGCGGATCGCCGCCGGTCCGCTGTAGGCGGTGGCCGAGTTGAAATCGTCGAAGATCAGGTCCATGTGGTCCAGCAGCGTGTTCTGGCGCATGCCGACTTCGTCCAGATCACTCCATGCCAGCGAACAGATGTTGAGGATGATGACGTCGAACGGCGCAGCGCTGGCCGGCGCCGGGAACACCGTCTTCAGGCCCGACTGCTGCTGGTAGAAGGCCGCCAGCCAGGCATTGAGTGTCTCGTTGCTGGCCGGCGCAAGTGCACCGGCAGCGCCGGCAGCGGCGTCAGCACCGCCGGTCGCTGCGGTGGCCTGCGACGTTCCCCAGTTCAGGCCCGCCGGCAATGGCAGTGCCACCACCGCCATGCCCAGCATGCCCAGCACGCTCAGCGTCGTGATGCGCAGCCACGGTTTCAGCAGCAGGTAGGCAACCACCAGCAGCACCAGCACCGCGACCATCTGCCAGTTGATGAAGCGCTGCGCCAGCTCCAGCCAGTAGTCGGCGGAGAAATCGAGCACGCCCGGCTGTGCGAGAAGACGCTGGAAGGGCGGCCACCAGGTGTCTTGGTAGTAGAGCACCACGGCCACCGGCACGGCGACGACCGTGCGTGTGATGCGTGCCCATCGCCACGGCAGTGGCACCAGCAGGGCGGCCAGGAACAACAGGTTGGGCAGGACCTTGAGGTCCAGCGCGCCCATCCAGGCCAACACCACTTTGGACAGGAAGTACAGGTTCCAGCCGCGCAGGTCCGACCAGACGAACGGCGATGCGGGCGTCGGCTCTGCGCTCATTGCGGCCTCCGCGCATCGCGCACCCGCACGCCCGTCCGCCGCAGGTGCCGTGGGGGCAGCCATGACGCTGCGCGGCGACGCACCGCGCGCCACAGCGCGCCCAGCATCACGCCGAACGGAATCATCACCAGCGCACAGGCCGCGATCAGCGTCCACAGCTGCTGGTCGGTGGTCATGCGGAATCTCCCAACCGGAACGGGATGGGGGCGTTGAATGCGACCTCGTTGACCGGGGCCGCGGGTTGCGGCAACGGAACGGCAGGGGCGGGCAGCGTCTCGGATTCGGAGTCGCTGCCGCGGGCATTCATCGCTGCGATGTCGTACTCGGCCAGGCGCTGGTAGCCATCGAACAGCTCGCGCCAGGGCAGCCGGTACAGGTTGGAGAGCGCCTGTTCGACCGCATCGCGGCGGCAGCCGAACAGGAACAGGCGGACCTGGCCGCGGTACACGCAGGCCACATCCCCCTGCCTGCGGATGTTCAACTGCTGCAGGGTCTGTTCCGCGCGCAGCCCGGCCACCGGCTGCAGCGCCAGCACGGCGCTTTCCACCGCGCTGCCGTCCTGATCGATGCGTTCGCCGACGATCTGCCGGAAGCGGTCGGCCGCCACGATTCCATTCACTTCCGGTGGCCGGTGGGCACGGATCAACGGTTCGGGGTCGGCCGCCAGCTGCCCCTGCCAACGCTGCCGCTGCACCGTCTCCAGCAGCGTCAGCAGCCGCGGCAGCGGAGTCGCCGCCGGCACCACCATGTTGCCGCCGCACTGCAGCAGCAGGCGCTCGTCGGCGTAGCGCAGGCACGGTTGCACCTCGCGCACCACCAGCTTCAGCAGGTCGCCGCGCTCGCGGCGCAGCCGATGCAGCAGGCGTGCCAGTGTGTCCACCTGGTCGTTGCTGCGGATCGCCAGCACCACGGTGGCCTCGCGCGCCTGCAGCGCCGAAGGCAGCAGGTCCGCCCAGCCATCGTGGAGCCGCCAGGCGGGCGACAGCGGCGGAGCGCCTTCCAGCACGTCGGCCTCGGCCAGGTACAGATCACGATCGCCGCCGCTGGCCTCGACCGCAGAGAGCACACTGTCCGCCTCTTCTGGCACGCGGCGCAACCCGCCTTCTGCCGCTTCGATCGCGAAGGCACGGCGGGCCACCACGCCATGGGCGTTGGCCCAGTAATGCAGCAGCAGCTGCAGCGCACCGCGGTGCGGATGCAGCTGGGCGACGCCGGAACAGGTCCGGTTCAAGGCCAGCAGGCGCGGCGCCAGGGTGGCCACTTCACCGTGGCAAAGCAGCAGCAGCACCGTACCGGCCTGCTCCGCCCAGGCTTGCAGCTGCCGGTTCCATGCCGCCAGCCGGGCATCGCTCCAGCCTTCCAGCGCCGCCAGCGGAAACTGCACCATGCACAGGCGGGTCGCGGCGGTGGCCGCGCGGGGAAGATCAACCGCCAGACCGCGCAGGGTCCGCTGCATGGCAGCGGCCGAGGAACGGAACAGACGCAACCGCGCCGGCCCCTCCCCCGGCGGCAGCTCGGCCAGCATCGCATCGGCGCCGCGCCCCAGCGTCGCCAGCACGGCGTCCTGCACGTCGCTGGCCGAACCCAGCACACCTGCGCCAACCAGGTCGGCCGGCGCGCTTCCGGCCGCGACGACCCAGTACAGCCCACCGCCGTGCATCTCGACGAACTCGGGCGGCAATCCGGCGATGGCAAGATGGGGCGCTGTCATGCCGGGTCCTTTCAGCGGACCTCAGCCGAGCCGACGCTGCGGCAGCGGAGGTGCTGTGTTGGGTGACTCGAATTTCATGACGCGCATCACACTCGTGCTGCGATACGTTCATGGCAGCTCCGATCTTGGTATTTCCGGGATCAAGACGCAGTCAACGTCGCCTGCGGAACAGGCAACGTTGGGGTGCAGCGCAGCGGTGGAACGGCCGTTGGCCGCTACTCGTACTGGATGGTGAAAGTCGCCTGTCCGTTCGCGACACCGGCACCGACGGTACCGGCCTGGGTCTGTACATAGCGGGCGCGCAGCGGCAGGGTCATGGTGCTGGTGCCCGGTATGGTGGTGCCGACATTGATCGCCTGGCCGAAGCGCACTTCGCGCTCGGTGGTGCCATCGCGCTGGACCATCTGGATGCCGATGCGGGTCGCGCTGTTGGCAGCCGCGCTGAGCTTCAGCACGCCCGGCATGTTGGAGCTGTCCTGGTCGGCATCCAGGCGGATGCCGATCTTGCTCTGGTAGGCAGCAACATTGCTGCCCTGGCAGTTCAGGCGGATGTCGAAGTCACGGTTGACCGCGCGCGAACCGACGCCGGTGAACGAGGTGTTGGGGACACTGCCGAAATCCACCGCGATGTTGCGGCTGCCGGCGTCCACCTCGCAGGTCGGGCTGACCACGGTCGTGCCCGATCCCTTGAAGGTGGAGGTCAGCACCGGCCGGCTGGCACCATCGCCATCGTAGTAATAGGTGGTGAAACGTCCATTCGGCGCGATAACGCCCGATCCTGTCTGAGCTGCTGTCTTGATCAGTTCGACACGGAAGCGGCCTCCGCTCAACGAGAGGTTGGTATTGCTTCGCAGGATCAGCGTGTGAGGATAGTAGGTCTGGATATCACCGGAATCGCGATAGACGCGAATGCCAACACCTGCCACGTCGGTTGCGTATACGTTGCTGAATCCTGGTACCGGCGTCTGCTGTGCCGCATTGACGAAGCGACCGCTGGCGTTGCCGCCCCGGCTATCGCAGTAAGCGACGCTGTTGCGTTGATTGATGTTGACAATGAGTTCCTTGATCACGCCGCCGACCGGGGTGCTGGGAAGAATCACGATCTGGCCCATGTCCATGGTCACGTCTTGGGGTTGGAACCCGGACTGGGTGATGTAGCAACTGGCAAACGCAGGCGCCGCCACGAGGGCGCCCGTGAGCACGGCCAGTGCGGCCAGCGCCTTGCGGCCACGGGAATGAATCATCGGCATGCTGCCTCCAGCGGGATGAAGCCGGTCTTGGACGCATCGGCGCCCGCCGGAACCTGGTAATCGACGGTGCAGCGCTGGTCGGCGCCGGCGCCCCACTCCACCTGCAGGCGGCCGTGATCCTGCTCGCTGCGCACATACAGGCGGCCACCCTGGCTGACCATGCCCACCGGCTGGCCCTGCTCGTCCTTGACCTGTGCGCCAAACGGCAGGGTGCGGCCATCGGGATTGCGCACCTGGATCAGCAGCGCGTTGCCCTTGCGGGTATCGAAGCGCAGGTAGCTGATGGCACCGGCAAACGGTGCAACCGACTGGCTGCTGCTTTCCAGCTCGACGTCATGCGCCATGCCCTGCGGATCCAGGGTCACGGTGTTCAGGCGGTACGGCGATACGTACGGCACCACGGCGTAGCCGCGACCATCGATGCGCAGGCCCGGTGCGTTGGTCACCTGCGCGTCGCGCGCGCCCGGCGCCTCGACCAGCACCATGGTATCGCCACGCTGCGGAGTGAAGGTGACGCCGCCCGGATGCATGACCACGCTGCCGTTGGCGCCCACCGATGCCTGGCGGAAATCGCTGGAATGGCTGTAGGTCGCGTTCAACGCGGTGTAGCGGCTGCGGTACTCGGCGTTGCCGACCGCGGTGGTGTTGCCCTCGCGGGAATCGGACAGGGCCACGCCGTAGCTGAAGTTGTTGTCGACGCCGGCCGAACCGGTGATGCCCACGCGGCTGTTGTCGTAGCCACCACGGTCACGCGCGCCCAGGTCGGCGCTGAACGACACCGGATGGGTCCCTCGGCCCAGCGGAACGCTCATCGAGAACAGGTACTGGGTGTCGGCCCGGCCGAGGATGCCTTCTTCGGTGCGCAGTGCCGAGAAACCGTAGTTCACCGAGCGCCAGGCGTTGTTGTAGCCCACCTGGTACTGCTTGGAGGTGCCGGAACGGTCGTAGAAGTCACGCACCGAACCGGTGACGTACAGCGCACCGGCACGGCGGCCCAGCGGCTGGTTCAGGGTCAGCTGGAACTGGCTGCGCTGGCGGCCACGGGTGGTCGGGTCGATGCCGCGATCATCCGCGTCGCGTCCGTACAGGGCGTCCTGCAGGCTGTAGTAGCCTTCGGTCGAATAACGATAGGCGGCCAGGGTCAGGTTGGTCCCGGTTTCGCCGATCATGTTGCTGTAGCTCAGGCGCACGCTGGCGCCGGTGTGGTCGCCGTAGTGGTTGAACGACGTACGGGCATGGGTGACATCGGCCGCGAACGCACCGATCCGGGTGGACAGGCCAATGCCGTACAGCAGTGAAACGTAGCCTTCGCTCAGCGCGCTGCCGCCGTACAGGGTCAGCTGGTTGCCGATGCCGCGCTGGTAGGTACCCTGCGCCAGCCAGGGTTCATCGCGCAGCAGCTCGTTGCGGACCTGGCCGGCGGTCACCGAGTAGCGGGAGACGCCTTCGCGCAGCATCTGCGGCACCGAACCGAACGGCACCTTGAACTCGCGGCGGCGGCCATCGGCCTCGATCACGCTCACTTCCAGGTCACCGCCGTAACCGGTCGGGTACAGATCGTCGATGACGAAGCTGCCCGGCGATACGGTGGAGGAATAGATCAGCTGCTGGTTCTGCCGGACTTCCACCCGCGCATTGGTCTCGGCGATGCCGCGCACCACCGGCGCGTAGCCGCGCAGCGAATCGGGCAGCATGCGGTCGTCACTGGCCAGGCTGGCACCCCGGTATCCGATCGACTCGAACAGTTCGCCGGTGGTGTAGGCCTCGCCCACAGTGAGCATGCCGCGGATCTTCGGGATGCCGCGCTGGGCGTAGGTGGCGATGCTCTGCCAGTGGCGGCCGTCGCCCTCGGTCCAGGTCAGGTTGGAATCGTGGCGGAACTGCCAGCCACCCAGGTTCAGGCCGGCATTCAGGCCCAGATAGGCGCTGCGGTTGCGCTGTCCGCCTTCGACGCGGCTGTCGCTGTCGATGGCATTGAAGCTGTAGCCGACGAAGCCGGCGTTGATGCCACGGTCCCACAGCGCGGGGTTGACGTAGCCACGCGCTTCGCGGCGCAGGAACACCTGCGGGATGCTCAGGTCGTAACGCAGGTTGCCGCTGTCATAGACGCCATAGGCATTGGCCATGCGCTGCTGCACCGGCACGCACGTGGAGGTATCGCTCGGCACCGACGGATCCTGCTGCAGCAGCACCGCCTCGCTGTCCACGCCCATTTCCTCGAGCATCGGCAGCGCCAGGCAGGCATCGACGCGCCCCTGTGCATCCGCCTTGAACTGCACGTCGCGGCGGCCCTGCCAGGCGCCATTGACGTAGACGTCCACGCGATAGGTGCCGGCGACCATCGGATTGCCGTTGCTGAAGGCCGCCAGATCGACCTGCTTGGCCTGGCCGGAGAGGAAGCTGGAGTTGAACTGCGCCGACTCCGGCGCACGCGCGGTCGCCGCCCCAGTCTGCGCCATCAGCGCCTGTTCGCCGAGATTGGCCGGGGCAGCCAGCGCCCATCCTGGGCAGGCCACGCCGGCAGCCAACAGGCAAAGCGCCTGATGGATCGACAATGTCAATCTGTTTCCGATCACACTGACATTCCTTCAATTCGCCGCACGGCGGCGGTGGCGGGATGCGCAGGCCCTGGCCAGCGCGGCGCGTTCAGCCCCCGGTGCTGTCGAGGCGGACCTTGTGCTCCACCCGACCGCCGTAATCGTTGATGGTGATGAAGCGCACCTCGGTGGTGCCCGCCGGTGCGGCGAACTCCAGGTTCTGCTTCGGTGCGACCATCGTTCCCTTGTCCTCGACCGCCTTTTCGCTGCTGCCGGTCACGGCATGCACTTCGGCCAGGGTCACGTGGAAGGGGCTCGGGTTCTCCACCCGCAGGCGGTCACCGCTGCGGGTCCAGCGCAGGGCTGCCGGTGCGTCGTTGGCGACGCCCTTCAGGCCCTGCGGCCGATAGAAAAGCTTCAGGCGCGAACGGAACGCGACCTGCAGGTAGTTCTGCTCACCGTTCTCGGCGTTGTCCGGCGACGGCGGCACGTCCAGCACGTTCAGCCAGAACACCGACTCGCGATCGGTCGGCAGCTGCGCGCCGGAGAAGATCAGGCGCAGCGCCTGGCTGCGCCCCGGCTCGACGCGGCTGATCGGCGGCGTCAGCACGAACGGGGCATCACTGGTGTCGGCCGTCTGGTTGGCGTCGCCACTGTCGACCCAGGCCTGCACCAGCGCGGGCGAGTCGCCCACGTTGTCGACCTGCACGGTGACTTCGCGCGACTGCGCCGGATAGATCACACGCGTGCCATTGACCACCACGCCTGCCATGGCTTCCTGGCAGAAGAGCAGCGTCGACGCTGCCAGCAGCAGCGCCCGGGGAAAGAGAGCTTTCATCGGAAGTACTACGCTCGAGGTGTGTGGCCAGGGGCCGCGGAGCGCTGGCCGGCGCGTACGCCGGCCAGTGCGGGTACGGCGATGATCAGTTGTAGATGATCGTGTACTTGACGCTGCTGGTGACGTCGCCCGGGGTGGCGGCGGCAGTGGCGTAGTACTCGGCGTAGTAGTTCAGGTTGGCGGTGCCGTCGGTGGCAACGGTCACCCACTGCGAGTTGTCCTGGGCCAGACCGGTGCCTGCGGCCTTCACCGGCAGGAACTGGTTGTTCGAGCCCAGCAGCTGCAGCTGCACGTTGCCGGCAGCGTTGGCCGAAGCCTGGTTGATCAGGCGGCCGCTGTTGAAGTCAACGGTCGAACCCGGCTCGAAGTAGGTGGCGACGTTGCCGGCGCTGCACTTGGTCAGGTTGATGGCGAACGGGGTGCGGCCCGCGACGGCACCGGCGGTGGCCAGGGTGTTCTTGGACACGGTCGGCAGGGTAACGGCGAAGTCCTTGCCGCCCGGGGTCGAGATGGTGCAGGTCTTGTCGGTCACCTTGCCATTGAAGGTGATGGTGCCGTCGGCAGCGTTGGCGGCCAGCGGAGCAGCGGCCAGCATGAGAGCCGCGATGATGTTGATCTTGTGCATTGCTTTTACCTAACCCTACTGAAGAGATGGAAGTAGAGGAGGAAGCAAGGAGCACTGCCGGGCTTCAAGACCCATCCTTGCGTCTCACCTGTGGCCGGATTCGGACATACCTACCCCTGAATCCGTGACGCAAGTATATGCAGAACTGTGATGAAAGTCCCATTATTTTTCTGAACGATGGTTTATTGACGCCCCAAATGTGACGTGATAGGCACTTTTGGCTTGGCGGCCGATGGGGAATTGGTGCGGGCCGGCAAAGGTGGGGGAACGACAGCAGATGACGTCTTCGACCCCGGTGGCGGGCGCGCCTGAAAGAGGCTGTTTTCAGGCGGCCAGCGCCTTATTTGATGCGCATCACTCTTTGTTGGTGATGGCCCTAGCAGATTCGGATTTTGCCTATTAAAGGCCGTCCGGAGCTGTCGCTAACTAGGACACACCGAACCAGAGAACGTGTCATGAGGACTTCCCTTCTGCTGTGCGTGGCCCTGATGTCCGTCAGTGCGCTGGCCCAGGCCAGCAGTGGCAGCATCCGGTTCAGCGGCCGCATCGCCGAGCCGGGTTGCACGACGGCCCTGTCCCAGGGCGAGCTGAGCCTGGCGGCCTGCCCGCCGTCGGCCAAGGGCTCGACGGTGGCGGTGACCGCGGTGGGCGACAGCCAGGCCGCGACGCTGCGCGATGGCAAGCGCCATGGCCAGCAGCTGGCCGTGTCGGCCAGCGCCATGCGCGTCGGCGACATCGCCTTCTCCGAGCGCTACCGCGTGGAAGCGCCGCAGCAGCAACCGCTGCGGGGCGCCTACCTGGTGGTGGTCGACTACCTTTAAGCCGGGTCCGGCAGTTCAAAGACCTGACGCAGGTAGGCCAGGTAGCCGGGGTCGTCGCACATGCTCTTGCCCGGCGAATCGCTGAGCTTGGCCACCGGCTGGCCGTTGCAGCGGACCATCTTGATGACGATGTTCAATGGCGTCGGGCCCAGATCGTTGGTCAGGTGGGTGCCGACGCCGAAGGCCACCTGGCAGCGACCGCGGAAATAGTCGTACAGGCGCATCACCTTGGCGATGTCGAGCCCATCGCTGAACACCAGCACCTTGCTGCGCGGATCGACCCGGCGCTGCTGGAAATGCGCCAGCATGCGGTCGCCCCAGTCGAACGGATCGCCCGAGTCATGGCGCACGCCGTCGAACAGCTTGCAGAAATACATGTCGAAGTCGCGCAGGAAGGCGTCCAGGCCGACCACGTCGGACAGCGCGATGCCCAGGTCACCGCGGTACTCGCGTGCCCATGACTCCAATGCCGCCACCTGCGAATCGCGCAGCCGTGGCCCCAGCGCCTGGAATGCCTGCAGGTACTCGTGCGCCATCGTGCCGTGCGGGGTCATGCCGTACAGCCGGGCGAAATGCACGTTGCTGGTGCCGACCAGCTGCGGGCCGAGCGCATCGCGCAGCAGCGGCAGCAGGCGCGCATGCCAGTCGCGCGAGTAGCGACGGCGGCTGCCATAGTCGGCGATGCGGCATTGCTCGAAGCCGGGGGTGTCGCGCAGCAGCGCGGCCTTGGCCTGCAGGCGGCGCTCGCCTTCGGCGAAGTCGGGCGTGGTGGTGTTGCGGAACCAGACTTCGTTGATGATGGCCAGCAGCGGCACTTCAAAGAGGATCGTATGCAGCCAGGGCCCGGTGATGTCCAGTTCGATCTCGCCGGGCACCCGGGTCGAGGCACGCAGCTGGATGTACTTGCGGTCCAGGTGGAACAGGCCGAGGAAATCGGCGAAATCGGGCTTCACGAAGCGCAGGCCACGCATGTAATCCAGCTCGGCGTCGCTGAAGCGCAGGCTGCACAGGTGGTCGATCTCTTCATCGATCTGGTCGATGAAGCGGGCCAGGTCGATGCCGGGCGTGCGGCATTTGAACCGGTACTGCACCTGGGCGCCGGGATGCTGGTGCAGCACCGCCTGCATCATGGTGAACTTGTACAGATCGGTGTCGAGCAGGGACTGGATGATAGGCATGAGGCGGATTATGCGCCCGGCGGGGTGAACCCGGGGGCCCCGCCCATGCGCGCCGCCGCCGGACACGCTCGACACTACAGGGATCTGCGCAGCAGTCTCGGCACCAGCAGCAGCGCGTGCGCCCAGATCGCCCCCCAGACCGCCACCTGCACCAGCAACGAGCGCTGTGGCGCCTCGAACCTGCGGAAGTAACGCCACAATCCGCGGTGCTTGTGCCACTCGACGAAGAAGGGCCGCGAACGGCTGGACACGCCGCGGACATGGGTGACCTGCAGGTCGTTGGCGATCGCCACCACCGCGCCCGCCTCACGCGCGCGCCGACACAGGTCCAGGTCCTCGGCGTGCAACCGGTAACCGGCGTCCCAGCCACCGAGACGATCAAACAGCGTCCGCGGCATCAGCAGCAGCGCGCCGGACAGCGCCGGCACCGGCTGCAGCGTCTGTGCCGGATCGCGCGGAATCGCCAGTTTCGAGCCGCTGCCCGGTGAGCGCAGCATGGCCAGGAAATCCGGATCACGGCGGCGCACCGCCTCATCGGCATGGCCGTGCTCATCCACCTGCTCGACCCCGAGCAGGCAGTCACCGAGCACGTGTGCGCGATCGCGCAGCCTGGCCAGGGTTTCCGGCTCGACCATCAGGTCCGGGTTGATGAATGCCAGCCACGGGCTGTGCGAATCGGCCGCGCCCTGGTTGTTGGCGGCGGCGAAGCCCGGATTGTCCGGGTTGCCGATGAAGCGCACGCGCGGGTCGTGGCTGGCGTGCCGCTGCACGATATCCAGCGTGCCATCCACCGAACCGTTGTCGATCACCCGGATTTCCGCCACATCCTGCGACTGGCGCAGCCTCGACAGGCAGGCATCGATGGTGCTGCCGCTCTGGTAGGTAACGACGATGGCGGCAATGGCGGCATTCAAGCGGTTGGCTCCGACGCGGACGGGACGAACAGATCGCCCTGCTCGCGCGGCATTATCGCCTGCTGCATCCGCTGCTGCAGGTCCGCGCGCAGTTCGTGCAGCGGATCGTGCATCAGGAAGTCGGCCAGGCGTGGCACCCAGCCAGGCCACCGCGCGGCCAACGCCTCCAGATCGCCATCGCGGCTGACCGCTTCGCCGGCGCGGCTGACGAACGCGTTCTCGCACAGCACGTTGCGCCAGCCCAGGCCCGCCATGCGCAGGCTCAGATCGACCAGCGCAGCGTTCCAGCCGGCGTAGCTTTCCACGTCCAGTCCGCCGGCACGGCGACGTGCATTGCCGCGCACCAGTACCGCATGCGTGACCGCCGATGGCAGCTCCGGGTGCAGGGTCGGCAGTGCGGCGCAGGTCTGCGCCAGCAGCGCAGTATCGGTGGGCTCGGCATTGATCTCGCCCAGCCGGGGCCAGGCCGCGGTCTCGCCTGCATTGCACCAGGGCGTGGCGGTGGCAATGGCCGCATCGCGGGCGAAGGCGTCCTGCAGCTGCTGCAGCCATCCCGGCGCCGGTACGCTGTCCGGTGCCAGCAAGGCCACATCGAGCCCCTCGCAGGCACGCAGCATTTCATCCAGATGGGCCACCTCGCCCAGCGGCCGGGCGCGGCGGGTGTACTCGGCCTGCAGTGGCGTGTTCGCCAGCCAGTGCTCGACGACCGCCTGAGCGCGTGGTCCGGTCTGGGCATCGTCGGCCAACCAGACCGCGGTACCCGGTGCCGTACCGGCATCAAGTGCGGCCAGACACCGGTCCAGCGCCGCATCGTCCACGCACAGCGGCAACAACACGATCGCCCCCATCCCGCCTCCGTGGTTGTCGGTGGCCACAGCGTAGCACCGGGAGGGTGTTGGCCGGGTTGCACCCGGCACGTGCAGAGGCCGGAGCCGAAGCAGGGTTCATGGAAACGGCGGGCGTCGCCCCGCCGTAACCCCCTACTTCTTTGCGCGCGGCTGGTTCAGCGGCTCCATCGCCCGGAAACGCTCGCTGTACTCGTCGGTCAACGTGCGCGCTTCCTGCGCATTGCGAACGATGCTGGGCGTCAGCAGCACGATCACCTCCGAACGACGGCTGGTGCGGCTCTTCTGCCCGAACAGTGCGCCGATCACCGGAATCCGGCTCAGGCCGGGAATGCCGCTGCTGCCATCGGTGGCCGAGTCGGTGATGAGGCCGGCCAGCATGATGGTGTCGCCGCTCTGCACGGCGGCCTCGGTAGCCAGCTTCTTGGTGGAAATGCGCGGGTTGCAGTTGCGCTCCTGCGGATTGCAGTTCTCCGGCACATCCGACGCGCTGCTGACTTCCTGCACGATGTCCAGGAACACCGTGCCGTCGCGGGTCACGCGCGGGCGCACCTTCAGGATCACGCCGGTATCGATGTACTGCACCGAGCTGTAGCTGCTGGTGCCGACGCCGGTGTTCACCGTGGTGGTGCTGATCGGCACCTTGTCACCCACGTTGAGCGTGGCCTCGGCGTTGTTGCGCACGAACACCGACGGGGTCTGCAGCAGTCGCACATCGGTGACCTTGTCCAGCGCGCTCACCACCGCTGCACCATTGTGGCCGGTGAACGCCCAACCCAGGCCTTCGCCGCCGGTCGCAGCACCGGCGAAGCTGCTCCAGGAGCCACCCGCCGCGGCCGGCAGGGTCACACCGCTCAAGGCTCCGGTCAGTGCACGCCCGGCCACGGCGTTGTCGAAGAACCAGTTCACGCCGTACTTCAGGTCGCCATCCAGAGCGACCTCGGCCACCTGGGCCTCGATATGTACCTGCAGTGGCATCACGTCCAGCTTCTCGATCACCTCGCGGATCGAGCGCCAGGCCTGCGGCGTCGCGCGCACCAGCAGCGTATTGGTTTCCTCCACCGCCGACACGCCGACCCGGTCGCCTTCCACTTCCAGGCTGACGCTGACGTTGCCGGACTGGCGCTGCGGCAGGTTCAAGCTGCCATTACCGCCACTGGAACTGCTGCCCGGGGTCGAGCCGAAGCTGCTGCTGTTGTTGCTGTCGATGCCACGGTCGCTGTCGCTGTCCAGCTGCGACGGAATGGCACCCGGGGCCAGCGATGCAGGGCTCGAGCCGCCCCGCTTGCCGCTGCTGGCGAACGCCTCGCTGAGCCGCTCGGCAAGATCGCGCGCCTTGATGTAGCGCAGCTCATGGGAGAACAGGCGAGCACTGCCACCGGCCGTATCGATGCGGTCCAGCCATTGCTGGATCTGGTCCAGGTAGCGCACCTGCGGGGTGATCACCAGGACCGCGTTGGCGTTTTCCAGCGGCAGGAAGCGGAACATGCCGGCGCTGGGCGTCTTGCTTTCCTCGCCGAACACCTTCTCCAGGTCGCTGGCAACCTGCTCGGCCTTGCCGGACGTGATCGGGAACACGCCCACCGACATGCCCGACAGCCAGTCCACATCGAAGATCTCGACTGTGCGCAGGTAGTTCTCCAGCTCGGCACGGGTGCCGCCGAGGGTGATCACGTTGCGGCCGCTGTCGACGTTGACGATGGCGTTGGGCCGCGCGTACGGCTCCAGCACCTTCTTCATCTCGGTGGCGGAGATGAACTGCAGCGGCACCACCCGGACCTCGAAGCCGCGCGCGCTGGAGGCCGGTGCGGTGCTCGGCGCGACAGTGCCGGCCAGCGCCTGGTCGGCGGCAACGATGTTGTAGCGCCCGCCGCTGTACACCATGCGCGCGTTGTTCCAGCCCAGCACCATCTCCAGCAGGTTCAGCGCCTGTGCCGGCGAGACCGGCTTGGGCGTGGCCAACGTGACCGTGCCCTGCACCCCCGGCGCGATCACATAGTTCTGGCCCAGCATGTCACCGAGGATCGCCTTGACCACGGCATGCAGCGATTCGCCCTCGAAGTTGAACGTGGCGCTGCCGGTGCCGGCCGCATGCAATGCCGGCGACGGCGCGCGCGCGGCCTCGCGGTTGATCATCGTGCCGGTGCCACGGCGGATGACCGCCTGCGGTGCCCCCTGGCTGTCGGCCGCCGCATCGGCCTGGACGTCCGCTGCGGCCTGGCCGGCGCTGGGCGCAGGCTGCAGGGCGCCCTTGCGCTGCACATGGGGGCTGGAGACGGTACTGCAGCCCACCAGCAGCGCGAGCACGAAGGACCAAGGAAGAAAACGCAGGCTCATGCTCTCACTCTACCGGTTGGCGCCATTGCCCGAAGGCGGCGGCGACTGTTGTTGCTGTTGTTGTTGCAGCTGGCGGCGGCGGGCCTGGATGCGCTCGCGGATGGCCTGCATCTGCGCTTCGCTGGGCCCGTTGCTGTTGGCCGGCGGCGGGGGGGCGGCAGCAGACGCCGGCGCGGGTGTGGCGTCCGCTGCACGTTGCGGTGCGGTCGCCGCCTGTGCCGGCGCGGCCTGCGCCGGCAGCGGCACTACCGGCGGTGGCACCGGCACGCCCGGTGCGGGTGCACCGGTACTGCCGCGCAGAACCGTCGGTGGCTCCCCGCCCTGCCCGTTGAATACGGCAAGTTCCAGCACCTGGCTGCCGCCCGGGCCGATCACCGTCGCCTGGCGGGGCTGCAGCGCGACCAGCTGCCAACCGTCGACCGCGTCACCATTGAGGCGCAGGCGCAGCGAGCGGTTCTGCTCCGTACTGAATGTGGCCAGGCCGAAGTCGTCCGTGAGCAGCACACCGGTCAGGCGCAATGCGGCACTGGCGCTGGGTTCACTGCCGCCCAGCAGGTAAGGGCGCGGCCTGCGGTCTTCGGCGAACAGCGGACGCGCGGCGATGGCGCTGTAGCTGTCCGCACTGGCCATCCGTTCCGGAGCGAACGCCGGCAGCACCGGCAGTGCTGCTGCGGGGTCGGCGTCGGCCCCGCCGGCCGGCAGGCGACTGCCCAGTCCGAAACCGGTGGCCAGCCATACCGCCGCGGACCAGCCGGCCAGAGCCAGCAGGAAAGCGGTGCGCAGGCTGAGGGGCTCACGTTTCATCGGCGACCTCCTCTCCCTCGGCGGCCGCCGGTGGCGGCGGCTCGACCGGGGCCGGGGCGGCCGCGGCGGGCTCCGCTGCGGGAGGTACTGCCGCAGCGCCACTGGCGGCACCGGGCAACAGGTAGCCGGCCAGTTCGAAGGAGACGTCCAGGCCCAGCCCGGATTCGTTCGGCGACTGCTGGAAGCGCTGCGCGATGAGATTGAGGTTGTCCACGAACAACCGCGGGCTGCCGGTTTCCAGGCTGTGCAGCACGGTCGCCAGTTCCGCCACGCCGCAGCGCAGGCGTACCTGCATGGCGACACGGACGAACTCGGCATCACGGCGATTGTCGGTCAGCGGCGTGCGGTTGCTGATGGTGCAGCTGCGGTTCCCGGGGCTTGCAGTGGCCACCGCATCCTGCAGGCGCGCGCCGAGCGCGGCGGCCGCGGCTTCGGCAGTGGCCTCCTGCAGGAAGCCGGGTTGCCGTTGCAAGGCTTCACGGGTGGCGCGCAGCCGCTGTTCGATCTGGGGCTGCTGCTGCAGCTGCGCCTGCACGCGCTGCTGGCGCTCGCGCAGGGCCGCGACATCGGCATCGATCTCGCGCAGCGGCTGGGTGAACCAAGGGTGCACCAGCAACAGGTAAGCCAGGCCCAGCACCGCCAGCAGCAGCGCCAGCGCCAGCCAGCAGTCACGGCGTGCGCTTGGCATCGGCCGCCTCCGGAGTCGCTGCTGTCGGCGTTGCCGGTGCCGCCGCGGGCAACGGCTGAAGTTCGGCAGTCATGGTGAAGCGGTCCCGGCCGCTGCCGGCGCCGTCCGCCTGCAGCACACCGGTCAGGTTGACCTTGCGCCATTGCGGAGCATCCTGCAGCAGCTGCACCAGCTGCGAGGCTTCGCGGCTGAGCCCGATCAGCTGCAGGCCGTTGTTCTCGATGGCCAGCTTCTCCAGATAGGTGCCTTCGGGCAGACGGCGGGTCAGCTCGTTCCAGATTTCCACCGTGCCGGCATGCTGGCGGCGCTGCGACTCCAGGAAGGCCGCGCCGTCGATCAGTGCCTGCAGCTGGGCGCGTTCACTGGCGACACCCCGGGCGCTGCGCGCGCTGCGTTCGACGTCCGCACGCAGTTCGTCGGCGGCGGCGCGGCGGTTGTCCAGCAGCTGCAGTCCAGCCAGTACCAGCATCACCAGCGCGGCCAGGGCCAGCAGCAGGTTCCAGCGCCGCATCGGATCGGGCCGCGACTGGCGCTGGGCGCTCGGCAACAGGTTGACCTGCAGCGTGCCAGCCTGTGCATCGATCGCGTCGACGCCGGCCAGGGCGTCGCCCCATTCGCCCACGCTGGCACGCCAGGCCTCCATCTGGCGCAGCGGCCAGGCCACCAGTTCGACCTGCAACTGGCCTTCCCCTGCCACGCCCAGTTCACGCACGTCATAGCTGACCTGGCTGGCCTCGAACGGGGTCTGCCGGTCGATCTCATAACCGACCACCGCGTGCAGCCGGTCGCCGGCCGCCGCCGGCAGCCGCAGGGTGCGACGCAGGACCCGTTCCACCGGCAGCAGCCAGAATCGCGGCAGGCTGCGCAGGCGCGGCTCCAGCACGCGATCCAGTGCAGCCGGAGACGAAGGCCATGGCAGGGTGACCACAGCCTCGCGGCGCTCGCCCGCTTCGCGCCAGACCTGCAGCTGGTCACCCTCGCGCTGCAGCAGCAACCGTGCCTGGGCCCAGCCCAGCGCCCATTGCCAGCGCGCCGGCACCCACGCCAGCAACGAGTGCCGCCACCAGCGCAGGAAACGGCCGGCGCCAGGACCGATCTGGCCCTGCACCTGCCGCAGACTGTCCTGCCAAGCCGTCATCTTGCCGTCATTCCCTGCTCCCAGCGAAGCACTGTGTAGGACCGCCCGGGAATCCCCCCGGAGCCATTGCGAACCACTGCCTGCAACACCGACCTGCGTCCACTGCCGTCGATGACACGGGACTCGATACTATAGGTGCCGCTGCTGCTGGCAAGCGCTGAAGATCCATCCGCCGGATCGCCGTCACGCTCCGGCGGGTTCCGCTGCGCCAGCACGAGGTCGGCATCCAGGCCCAGCGCGGTCAGCACGGGAGCGCTGGCGAATCGCGGGTCCGGTCGCGCCTGGCGGCTGTAGAGGGTCAGGTGCGGCAGCATCTTCCGGTACAGCGGCCCGTTCATGCCCAGCACCCGCTGCAGCTCGCCGAGCGTCTCGAAGCGCTTGTTGCGGGGCCCATACGGCAGCCCGGCCGCAGCGTAATCCTGTGCCTCGGCACCGCCGCCGGGCTGCAGCAGGCTGTCCTCGTCACGCCAGTCGACGATCGCGCCTGCCAGCTGGCGCGCGTTGTCCACCGGTTCGCCAAGTGCCTGCAGAAATGCGGTCAGCAGCGCCACGTCGGCCAGGTTCAGGTTGATCTTGCCGTTCTCGTCCAGCACCTGGATCTCGATGCGGGCACCGTCGAACTGCCAGCGATAGGTGCGACCATCGGCCTGCCACGGCGCGCGCAGCGGATCCGGTGACAGCCGCATCAGTGCGTACTCAAGTCCCGCACGAGCACGCTCCTGGCCACGTGCATCGTCGTCGAGCACGCGCTCCTGCAGATGCTCGACGCGGGCGCTGAGCGCGAACGCGCCGACCAGTGCGGTCATCAGCGCGATCAACCACAGCACCAGCACCAGTGCGGCCCCGCGCGACCGCATCAACGCCCCCCTCCACCGCCGCCCAGGCGGGGGGCCACCACCAGGGGCGGCCATGCGGCACCACGGACCGGCACGATCCGCAGTTCCACCAGCAGAGGCAGGCGACGGGTGTCTTCCCAGCGCGGCAGCCACTCGGTCATCTGCCCGCTGCCGGCATCGATGCCGCGATAGCGCATCTCCACCGCTTGCAGGCCATCCACCAGCACCTCGGGCGGGCGTGGTGGCGTTTCGGCGATGCGCTCGCCCTCCTGCAGCAGGACCAGGTCCAGCAGCAGACGCTGCTGCCCAGCCTTGCCGTCCACCTGCAGCGCATGCAGATAGGGCCCGCCGCGTCCGAGGTAGCCTGGCAGATCGGCGACGAACAGCATCCGTTGCTCTTCGCCCAGGAAGAACACCGGCTCGCGGGTCGGGTCTGGCACTTCCAGCGGGCTGCGCATCGCCCCGGCCAGCTGTCGCCGCAGCAGGGCCTGCACCGCGCGCATCCGCTCGCTTTCGGCGGCGATCTGTTCACCCCGCTGGCTGACCGCCATCGCCGAGCGCACGCTGGCGAACGCCAGCGCCAGGCCACCGGCAAGCAGCACGGTCGCCAGCATCACCTCAACCAGAGTGAATCCCGCAGCGCTCCGCTTCATCGCGCGCGCTCCAGGTCCGGCGGCAGCAGGCGCAGGCTGCGCCAGCGCAGCTGTTCGCGCTCGCCATCGCCCCACCGCACCTGCAACTGCAGTTCGGCCAGCCACGGTGCACCCGGCGACTGCGTGGCCGCGGCGTTGCCGGCGCGTGGCTCGGTCCAGGGCTGCACCTGCAGCTCCCAGCGATAGCGCCCGTTTTCCCAGTCGCCCTGCTGCTGCCCCACCTGCAGCGGCGCATCCACGCCCGCCGCAGCCAGCAGCGATTGCGCATGCAGGACGGCGCGCGTGCGCAGTTCGGCCTCGCGCACCTGCCTGGCACCGCCGGACAGGCTGCCCAACAGCAGGGTCAGCGCCAGCCCGAGCAGAGCGAAGGCCACGATCACCTCCAGCAGCGTGAAACCGCGCGCCCGCCGCATCACTGCGCCTGCCATGGGCCGGAGCGGACTTCACCGGTCAACCAGCCGACATCGATGCGCCATTCGGCGGCATCACGCTGCAGGCGGATGCGGCCGCCACTGGAACCGCCATCGGGATGGAACTCGATCACGCCCTGCCCGGATGCAGTGGCCAGCTGCGCCGCACCTTCGAAACGCACCGTCAACTGTGCCGGCAGTTCACCCTGGCGCTGGTTCGCCCCCTGCCAGCGATGCCGTGCCGGCTCGATCACGAACCGCTGCGGTTCGCCGCGCGCGATCGCCTGTGCACGCACCATGCGCAGCTGGTTGGCGATGTCCTTGCCGGCGCTGCGCAGCTGCATGCCGGCGAAGCCACGCGACAGTCCCGCCGCGGTGATCAGGCCGATGGCCGCGATCAGCGCGATCACCAGCAGCATCTCCAGCAGCGACAGCCCCGCCGGGCGCCTGCCGTGCAGGCGCGGTCGGGGCAACCGGCGCGGCAGGAAATACATCATGCGTGCTTACGGCTGGTAGCGGATGTCGGCATCGACGCTGCTGCCACCGGCCTTGCCGTCCTTGCCCAGGCTGATCAGCTCATACGGCTGGCCTTCGCCGGGTGCGCGGTACTCCAGCGCGTGCCCCCACGGATCGTTGAGGTCGGCCGGCTTGGCGTACGGGCCGAGCCAACCGCCAACGCCGGCCGGTGCGGTCACCAGATCGGTGAGCGCGCCCGGCAGCTTGCCGGTATCGATCTGGTAGTTGTCGATCTTGGATGCCACGGTCTGCACCTGCGCCTTGGCAATGTTGGCCTTGCCCCGGTCGGCACCGCCCAGCACGCGGCTGGCCACCAGGGTCAGCACCGCGCCGATCAACACGATGACGATGATGATCTCCAGCAGGCTCATGCCCGACTGGTGCCGCGCGGCGGTGAAGGACAGGCGGATGGGTCGACGGTTAGCGATCATGATCGGTCCTTTCGGTTGCGTTGGGTCGAAGTGCGGAAGAGTCCATCGTCAACCGATGGCATTGGTCAGGTCGTACAGCGGGACCAGCACGGCGACGATGACCGCACCGACCACCGAAGCCAGCACAAGGGTGATCGCCGGGACCATCGCCGCCAGCAGGCGATCGATGCGCCGGGCGCTGTCCTGCTCGAAGGTATCCGCGGCCTTCAGCAGCATGGTATCCAGCGCGCCGGATTCCTCGCCGACCTGGATCATCTGCAGGGCAAGCCGCGGAAAGCGCTTGCCGCGCGACAGTGCCAGCGACAGGCCCGCACCGTTCTTGACCTCGTCGGCGGCGGTATCCACGTCGGCTGCCAGCGCGCGATTGCCCAGTACGTTGCGGGCGATGCCCAGCGCACCCAGCAGCGGCACACCGTTACGCAGCAGCGTCCCCAGCGTGCGCGCCAGCCGTGCGGTTTCCAGCTCGCCGAGCAGGCGGCCGATGCTGCGCCGTTGCAGCAGCCAGCCGTCGAGGGCCAGGCGGAAGGCCGGCTGCCGCAGCTTGCGCTCGAACAGCAGGGCCAGCACGCCCGGTACCACCAGCAGCAGGATCCACCAGTCGCGCACGAACAGGCCCAGCTGCAGCACGGCATTGGTGAACCACGGCAGCGCCACGTCCAGGCTCTCGTACATCTGCGCGAACTGCGGCACGACGTAACCCAGCAGGAACAGCAGCGCGCCGCCCACCACCACCAGCAGGATGGCCGGGTAGACCAGCGCATTGATCACCTTGCCCTGCAGCGCACGCGCGCGCTCAAGGTAATCGGCCAGCCGCTGCAGGGTCTCATGCAGGCTGCCGCCGGCCTCGCCGGCACGCACCATGTTCACGTACAGGCGCGAGAACAGGCCATGCTGGCGCTCCAGCGCGGTCGACAGCGGCGCACCACCGCGCACCACGTCGCGGATGTCGGTGATCGCACGACGCGAGCGCTCGTCCTCGGGCAGGCCCAGCAGGATCGACAGCGCGCGATCCAGCGGTTGGCCGGCACCGAGCAGGGTCGCCAGCTGCTGGGTGAACTGCAGCAGCGCCGGGCCCTGCAGCGGGCGCTGGTGGAACAGGTTGCGCCAGCTGCCCCCGCCGATGGACCCCGCATCGGCCAGCTGGGTTTCCATCGGCAGATGCCCCTGGTCCTGCAGGCGCGCGATCAGGTCGGCCTCGCTGGCCGCTTCCATCTGCCCGTCGAAGATCTCGCCATGCGGATTGAGGGCCTTGTAGCGGTAGTTAGGCATGTCAGCCCCGGGCTCCGGCGCGCATCAGCTCTCCTCCGTCACACGCAGGACTTCCTCGATGGTCGTCTGCCCGGCAAGGGCCTTGGCCAGGCCATCCTCGTACATGGTGCGCATGCCGCCTTCGCGCGCGATGCGCTCCAGCTCGCCCATGCCATCGCGGCGCATCACCGCGCGCCGCAGCGCGTCGTTCATCACCAGGAATTCCATGATGGTGGTGCGGCCCAGGTAGCCGGTCGGTGCCAGTGCCGAGGGACGCGGCCGGTACAGGTGAATCGTCCCCTCCGGCTGCAGGCGGCGCAGCTCGAAACGATCGATCTCTTCCGGTGACGCCGGGTAGCGCTCGGCGTGGGTCGGTTCCAGACGGCGCACCAGACGCTGCGCGAGGATGCCGTTGATGGTGGAGGTCAGCAGATAGTCCTCCACACCCATGTCGAGCAGCCGGGTGATGCCACCGGCGGCATTGTTGGTATGCAGGGTGGACAGCACCAGATGGCCGGTCAGCGCCGACTGGATCGCGATGCGCGAGGTCTCCAGATCGCGCATTTCGCCGATCATGATGATGTCCGGATCCTGGCGCACGATGCTGCGCAGCGCATTGGCGAAGTCCAGGCCGATCTGCGGCTTGGCCTGGATCTGGTTGATGCCCTCGATCTGGTACTCGACCGGGTCTTCGACCGTGATGATCTTGACGTCGGCGGTATTGAGCTGGCTCAACGCGGTGTACAGCGTCGTGGTCTTGCCCGAACCGGTCGGGCCGGTCACCAGCAGGATGCCGTGCGGCTGCTCCAGGACCTTGCGGAACTGCGGCAGGAATGCATCGGTGAAGCCAAGCCGATGGAAATCGAACACCACGGTTTCGCGGTCAAGCAGGCGCATCACCACGCTCTCGCCGTGTGCGGTCGGTACCGTGCTGACGCGAAGGTCCAGCTCCTTGCCCTGCACGCGCAGCATGATGCGGCCGTCCTGCGGCAGGCGGCGCTCGGCGATGTTGAGCCGGGCCATGATCTTGATGCGGCTGATGACCGCGGCGGTCAGGTTGGCGGGCGGGCTCTCGCCCTCCACCAGCACGCCATCGACGCGGTAACGGACCTTCAAACGGCTTTCGAAGGGTTCAACATGGATGTCCGAGGCACGCAGTTCCACCGCGCGCTGGATCACCAGGTTGACCAGGCGAATTACCGGCGCTTCCGAGGCAAGGTCACGCAGATGCTCGATGTCGTCCACCGCGCCGCCTTCACCATCGGCGGTTTCCACGATCGCCCCCATGGCGCTGCGGCCCTGGCCGAACCAGCGCTCGACCAGATCGTCGATCTCCGCCCGCATGCCCAGCACCGGCGTGACCGGCACGCCCAGGGCCAGCTGCACGGCCTGCTGCGGGTAGGCATCGTGGGCATCGGCCAACCACAGCCGTACGCCGTGTTCATCCAGCGCCAGCGGGCAGACGTGGAACTGCTTGAGGAAGCGCAGCGACAGCGGCAGGCCTTCGGCGAGGGACTGCGGCGGCGTCTCGGGCACCTGCTTGCCTTCCAGCAGTGGCAGGCCCAGCACATCCGCGCTGGCCTGCGCCTGGTCCCGCTCGGACACCAGTCCCAGGCGCACCAGCAGGCCGAGCAGGCTGCCGCCGGCCTCGGCATGCAGCGGCCGCGCCCGGGCCAGGTCTCCTTCCTTGAGCCGCCCACGCGCCAGCAGCGCATCCAGGATGCGGCTCTCGGCGTCGTCGGCAGTGGTTGCAGCGAGCGCGTTCACGTGACTCTCCTGTCGATCGGCCCGACTTTAGCAGTTAAGCCGTGGTTTCCGCCGCCATCGCGCCGCCTTTCGAAAAATGACAACGCCCGCCACCACGGGGTGACGGGCGTCGCCAGTTCATCTACGACAGTGTGATGGCATTACTGCGTGGCGAGGATGGTCACCCCGCTGTAGGCGGCTTCACCCACCACCTTGACGTAGTACGTGCCGGCCACCGGCTTGTTGACGCGCACGGTTTCGGCGTTGCCCGCACGCGTGGACTTGGCGTCGTTGTCGCTCGCGCTGGGCTCGCGGCCCTGGGCCAGGTACACCGACACGTTGCCACTGCCACCGTAGGTGATCACGCTCAGCGATTTGCCCGCCACCGCTTCGAAGCTGTACAGGGCACTGCCGCCGGTCGCCCCGGACAGGCCGCCGACAGCAACCTTGTTGGTCAACGGCGTGGCTACCGGGCCGCAGTCCTCGGTGCACGGTTCCTCCAGCGCCTTGGCCAGTGCGGCCTTGGCGTCGACGATGCCGGTACCGATCGGGGTCGCCGACGGGATGGCCACCGGGAACGGGCGCGCGGTTTCCTTGAGCAGGGTACGCATGGCTGCCGGAGCCAGCGGCTCCTTGCCATCGGCGATCAACGCGCTCTGCACCAGTGCCGCCACCGCCGCGACGTGCGGCGAGGCCATCGAGGTTCCGCCCTTGCCCATGTAGGTGTAGCTGCCCGAGTCCGGCGTAGTGGCCGCGTCGGAACCGGCCTGCCAGACATAGCCACCCGGATTGCCGTCCACGCTGCCGCCACCACCAGGGCCGGAAAGATCGACGCGGGTGCCGTAGTTGGAGTAGTAGGTGATGCCGCCGGTGATACGGGTGGCTCCCACCGTCACCACGCCATCGCAGCTGGCAGGGCGGTAATTGGACGCGTTGTCGGTCTCGTTGCCGGCGGCCACCACGACCGTGGTGCCGCGCGAGATCGCGCCATTGATCGCATCCTGATAGGTGCCGTCGCAGCTGCCGCTGCCGCCCAGGCTCATGTTGATGATCTCGGCCGGGTTGGCATTGGCCGGAATGCCGGCCACGGTGCCGCCGGAGGCCCAGGTAATGGCATCGGCGATATCGGAAAGGTAGCCACCGCACTTGCCGAGCACGCGGACCGGCAGCACCTTGGCCTTGTGCGCGACACCGGCCATGCCGACGCCGTTGTTGGTCTGCTCGGCCACGGTGCCGGCAACGTGCGTGCCGTGCCAGGAGCTGTCATCGGCCAGCGAGCCGGTGTAGCACTCGTTGTCGTTCTCGACCCAGTCGCCATAGTCCAGCGCACCCGGTACCCGCTCATTGGTGGGGCGGCGCGAGGTCTCGGCATCGCTGATGAAGTCGTAGCCTTCCAGCAGGTTGCCGACCAGATCCGGGTGCTGCGGCAGGATGCCGGTGTCGAGCACCGCCACCACCACGCCCTCTCCCTGCGACACATCCCAGGCTGCCGGCGCGTTGATGCCGCCGGTCGCGTTGTGCAGGTGCCACTGGTACTGCTGGTAGTACTGGTCGTTCGGCACCAGCGCCGGCTGCACGTCGCCGGCACGCAGTTCGCTGCGGCGCAGCTTCACGTCGGCCTCGGCGTACTGCACCGCCGGATCGGCCTTCAGCTCCTTCAGCACGCGCTGCAGTTCAGCCGGGGCCAGGCGGCCCTGCAGGCGGATCACATCGGCGCCGACGCCGAGCTTGCGCACGACCTGCGGGCCCAGGGTACTGGCGCGCGCAGCGCCGCCGGACAGGCTGGCGCGGGTCAGCGCCGACTGCACCGTGGACAGCTTGGCCGAACGATCCAGCGCAGCGGCCGTGCCGGCGCGGTACTTGACGATGATGCGGTCGGTGCCCGGCTGTGCGGTGCCCGCCTGGCGTGCCGGTTCCTGCGTCGGCAACCCGGCGGCATGGACGGCACCGACCGCGGTCATCGACAGCACGGCGGCGGCAAGCACGTTGATGCGAAGGTTCTGCTTCTTGATCACGTCGAAATTCCTCTTCTGGGTCATGGATCGAACCAACACTGCGGCCATCATTCCTTGACGACTCCCGGCCGGCCCAGCCGGGATTGCCGTGACCTCCCCCCAGGCCCTCGTTGCGGGTGTGGCGCCGGCGTGGGTGGCCGCCGGCGCGATGGAGTGGCTTACCAGCCGAAGCCGGCACCAACGCCGACCGAACTGTCGTCGCTGCTGAAGGCACCGCCGAAGGTGACCGTGGCGCGGTCGCTGATTGCGCGCTGGTAACCCAGCGACAACGCCGACTCGCCGCCCTGGAAGCCGACACCGACGCCGACCCGGTTCTGGGTACGGATGCCGGCGGCGCTGGTGGCCATGTTGAGCATCGCCGCGCTCATCGCGCCCTGACGATCGATGCGACGGTCCATGTGACGCAGGCGGCCATCGACTTCGCCCTTGAACACATCGAAGCTGTCGGTCACGGCCTTCACCTGGCCATCGGTGTAGCTGTTGGCCGTGGCGACACCACGGTCCAGCTGCCCCTTGTTGACCGCGTCGGTGGCAGCGCTGCCGGCCGCGACATTGGTGACCTGACGCTCGTTGCCTTCGCTGCCGACTGAGACGGTGTTGGCACGATCGGCAACCGAGCCCTGGCCCAGCGCCACGGCGTTGGCGGCCGTCGCACTGGCCCCCTGGCCGATGGCCGTGGACGACGCGCCGCTGGCAACGGCGCCCTCTCCCACGGTGACCGCGTTGAAACCCGCTGCCGGTGTGCCGACCGGGATGCCCGAGCCCGCCGCGGCGGCGGTCGGCGCGCCCTGTACCCGGGCGCTGCTGGCAGTGGCCACGTCGGGGACGGCATCGGCGCTGGCCGGCTGCGCGGCCAGATTGGCGGCGCCCCCCTCCAGCGACGCACCGGTAGAACGCAGGCTGGCGGTGCGGGAGCGGCTCGCCCCCCCGGTGCGCTGGTCGATCTCGCTGACCTTGCGGTCCAGTGCGCCGAGCGCATCGCCGACATTGCTGTAGCTGGCACCCTGGATCACGTAGTTCGGCGCGACGAACACACCCTGCATGCCGACACTGGCGCCACCGCCGAGGAAGCTGGCGGCATCGCTGAGCGACTGGAACAGCTGGCCGCCATTGATCGCCTGGCGACTGCCGGCGGCGATGCTGCCGGCGCCGACATTGTCGATCGTGGTGCCCTCGATGCCGGCCAGGGTCAGCCGGTCGCGGCTGGCGTCGTCATAACCGACCGCATTGGCAGTGGACGTTTCCACGGTCGCGATACGCGAATCGAAATCGCCGACCCGGGTTTCCACCGCACCGACGCGCTGGTTGGTGACGTTGAGCTGCGAACCGGTGACCGCGTCGCTGCTGCCTGCGGCGATGCGACCGTCGGCGACGTTGACGATGCGGCGCGTCGCCGGACCATCGGTACCGTTGCCACCGCCGACGGACACCACATTGGCGTCCAGCGCGCGCGCGCCACTGCCCAGCGCCACCGAGTTCGCACCGGTCGCGCCGGCGTTGGCGCCGACGGCCAGCGCCGCATTGCCGATGGCGCTGGCACTGCTGCCCAGCGCATTGCTGCGGTTGCCGCTGGCACTGGCACCGGAACCGACGGCGACCGCGTTGCTGCCCGTGGCGCTGGCGGTCCCGGTCCCGGTCGCACGGAAGTGGCGGCCGGTGGCATCGGCGGTGGCCGCCACCACATCCAGCTGGCCCTTGTTCACCGCATCGGTCGCCTGGGTACCGGCCGCGACATTGGTGACCTGGCGGTTGATCGCGCTGTGGGTAATGCCCGCCGCATCAACCCAGTCCTGCGCCGCGCCGACCGATACCGCGTTGGCACGATCCGCCAGCGATCCGGCACCCAGCGCGACGCTGTTGTCGGCGGCCTTGGTCGTCCAGGTGTTGCTGCCCAGCACCGTGGCATTGGTTGCCTGCGCGTAACTGTTGTAGCCGACCACGGTGGCCCCGTCCTCGGTCGCCCACGCCTCGCTGCCGATGGCGGTGGTGTACTGACCGCTGCCGACGCTGTTGGCATCCTGCCCGGCCAGGGCGTTGAAGCCCACCGCCACGCCATTGAGGCCGGTGGCCGCGTTGTTGCCGAGCGCGGTACCGTACTCGCCGGCGCGTGCCTGTACGCCGAAACCCGCACCGGCGATCTGCGCGGTGGTGCCCTGGCCGACCGCCGTGGCGACGTCGGCCGCCTGCGCGCCACTGCCCAGGGCCGTGCCGAAGAAGCTGGACGTGGCACCCGCACCGTAGGCTGTGGACTGCCAGCCATTGGCATAGGCGAAGTTGCCGACCGCAGTCGCTTCGCGACCGTCGGCCGTGGCCCCGTAGCCGACGGCGGTGGCGGCCAGGCCGCTGGCCTGGGCGATGCCACCTACCGCAACGGCACCGATGCCCTCCGCTTCCGACTGCGCGCCCAGGGCGACGCTGGCCGGCCCGGCGCTGCTGCTCTGCGCACCGAGGGCGATCGCGCCGCCAGCGGTACTGCTGGCGCTGTTGCCGATGGCCACGCCATCCTCACCCGTCGCCACCGCGTTGAAGCCCACGGCAGCGGCATTGGCGGCGACCGCCGTCGCGCCACTGCCCAGTGCGGTGGCACCGTTGCCGATCGCGTTGGCCGCTTCGCCGGCGGCCAGCGCGTTGTCACCTTCCACATAGGCGCCGGCGTCGCTGTCGGCACTGCCACTGGCCTGGAAGTAGCGGCTGGTGTTCTCGGCCACCGACGCCACGGCGTCCAGCTGGTCCTTGTTGACCGCATCGGTGCCTTCGGTACCTGCGGCGACATGGGTGACCTGGCGTTCGCTGCCCGTGCTGCCAACCGCCACCGTGTTGTCGCGGTCTGCCTTCGATGCAGCACCGAGGGCGACGCTGTTGCTGCCGTTGGCGGTGGCATTGGCGCCCAGTGCGGTGGAATCAGCTGCGTCGGCCCACGAGTTCCAGCCGATGGCGGTCGCGTAGTCGTCGGTGGCCCATGCGCCCGCACCGAACGCCGCAGCGCCGTAGCCGCTGGCGCGGGCCGGGATCAGACCAAAGAAAGTGCTGCCACCGATGGCGACGCTCTCCTCGCCACTGGCTTCGCTGGACTGGCCCACCGCCACGGCTCCGGTACCAGCCGCGGCCGCACCGAAGCCGACGGCCGTGGTGTTGGCGCCGGTCGCGGCGGTGCCATAGCCGAGCGCGGTGCCGAGGCGACCCGTTGCCTCGCTGTAACCACCGACCGCCGTGGTGCCATCGGCCGACGCCGCGCTGCGGAAGCCGCTGGCCAGCGACTGCGCACCGCTGGCCAGCGCTTCCGAGCCGTTGGCGGTGCTGTACACCGCCGTGGCTTGTGCGCCCGCGCCGGTCGCCGTGCTGCCGATCTCGCTGGCAACCGCGCCGTTACCCAGCGCCGCACTGTTTTCACCGGTGGCCTGTGCGTTGCTGCCCACCGCTGCGGCATTGCTGCCGCTGGCCAGGCTGTCCAGGCCCACCGCGGTGGCACTGGCGGCGACCGCGGTCGCGCCACTGCCCAGTGCGGTGGCACCGTTGCCGATCGCGTTGGCCGCTTCGCCGGCCGCCAGCGCGTTGTCACCTTCCACGTAGGCGCCGGCATCGCTGTCGGCACTGCCACTGGCCTGGAAGTAGCGGCTGGTGCTCTCGGCCACCGACGCCACGGCGTCCAGCTGGTTCTTGTTGACCGCATCGGTGCCTTCGGTACCTGCCGCCACGTTGGTCACCTGGCGCTCGTTGCCGGCACTGCCCACGGCCACGCTGTTGGCGCGGTCGGCAACGGAACCCGCACCCAGTGCCACGCTGTTCGCAGCATTGGCGGTGGCGCTGGCACCGAGTGCGGTGGAATCGGCCGCGTCGGCCCACGAGTTCCAGCCGATGGCGGTGGCGTAGTCGTCGGTGGCCCATGCACCCGCACCGAACGCCGCGGCGCCGTAGCCGCTGGCGCGGGCCGGGATCAGACCGAAGAAGGTGCTGCCGCCGATGGCGACGCTTTCATCGCCGCTGGCTTCACTGGAATCACCCATGGCCACCGCGCTGGCGCCGCTGGCCGTGGCAAACACGCCCGTCGCAGTACTGTTTGCCCCGCTGGCGATCGTGCCGTAACCCAGTGCAGAACCGAGACGACCACTGGCTTCGCTGTAACCACCGACCGCCGTGGTGCCATCGGCCGACGCCGCGCTGCGGAAGCCGCTGGCCAGCGACTGCGCACCGCTGGCCAGCGCCTCCGAGCCATTGGCGGTGCTGTACACCGCCGTGGCCTGTGCACCCGCGCCGGTCGCCGTGCTGCCGATCTCGCTGGCAACCGCACCGTTGCCCAGTGCCGCACTGTTTTCACCCGTGGCCTGTGCGTTGCTGCCCACCGCTGCGGCATTGCTGCCGCTGGCCAGGCTGTCCAGGCCTACGGCGGTGGCACTGGCGGCGACCGCCGTCGCACCACTGCCCAGTGCGGTGGCACCGTTGCCGATCGCGTTGGCCGCTTCGCCGGCCGCCAGCGCGTTGTCACCTTCCACGTAGGCGCCGGCATCGCTGTCGGCACTGCCACTGGCTTGGAAGTAGCGGCTGGTGTTCTCAGCCACCGACGCCACGGCGTCCAGCTGGTCCTTGTTGACCGCATCGGTGCCTTGGGTACCTGCCGCCACGTTGGTCACCTGGCGGGTGTTGCCACCACCACCGACCGATACCGTGTTGTCACGGTCTGCAATCGAATCGGCACCCAGCGCGACGCTGTTGGCGCCGCGCGACTCGGCCGCATTGCCGAGCGCGGTGCTGTTGATGCCCGGCGACCATGCGCCACCACCGACGGCCGTGGAGTAGTTGCCGGACGCCTCGGTGGCAAGAATGCCGAACAACGAGCCGCCGACAGCGACACTGTTCGTACCGGTGGCCAAGCTGCCCTGACCGGTGGCCGTGCTGTAGTCGCCGGAGGCTTCCGAGTCGCCGCCCAGCGCCACGCTGTTGGAGCCGGAGGCATTGGCAAAATTGCCGAACGCGGTGGCGTTGAACGCCGAGGCGCTGGCGAAACCGCCGATGGCGGTGCTGTAGCCACCCGTGGCTTCCGCACCGATGCCGAATGCAGCCGAGGCCGTGCCGCTGGCCACGCTCTCGCTGCCGACCGCCGTGGCCGCTTCACCACTGGCGGTGCTGAAGTAGCCCACTGCCGTCGCCTCTTCTGCGGAGGCTTCGGACAGCACGCCGCTGGCGGTGCTGCCGGCGCCACTGGCAATCGAGGCAGCACCGAAGGCCGCGCTCTGTTCACCGCTGGCTTCGCTTTCCGCGCCATGCGCGGTGGCGTACTCGCCGGTCGCCTGTGCGTTGGCACCGATCGCGCTGGCATTGGCCGCGGTGGCCACGGCATTGAAGCCCAGCGCCTGCGCGTTGTTGGCCAGTGCGTTGGCGCCGCTGCCCAGGGCGATGGCGCCGTCGCCGATGGCGTTGGATGCCTCGCCGGCAGCCAGTGCGTTGTCCCCTTCCACGTAAGCGCCAGCATCGCTGTCGGCACTGCCGCTGGCCTGGAAGTACTTGCCGGTGGTGGATGCTTCCGCCGCGACGGCATCCAGCTGTGCCTTGTTCACCGCATCGGTGGCCTGCGTACCTGCGGCCACGTGGGTCACCTGGCGCTCGTTGCCGGCAGCGCCAACCGCCACGCTGCGGTCACGATCAGCCACCGAGCCTGCACCCAACGCGACCGCGTTGCTGCCGCTGGCGTTGCTGCCGGCACCCAGCGCGATCGCGCTTTCACCGCCGGCCACCGTATTGGTGCCGATGGCGATGCTGTTGACCGTGTTGCCCAGCGCCTGGTAGCCCAACGCCACGCTGTAGTCGCCGTAGCCGAAGGCACCGCGGCCGACGGCGGTGGCGCTGGTGCCGTTGGCCCAGCTGTTGTAGCCGATGGAGGTGGCGCCACTGCCGCTGGCCCATGCTGCATTGCCGAAGGCGGATGCGTTGGTGGCGGTGGCCCATGCGCCCGAACCGAATGCGCTGGCGCCACTGGCGGTGGCCCAGCTGTAGCCGCCGACGGCGGTGCTGTCGTCGCTGCTGGCGAACGCACTGTCGCCCACGGCGACCGCGTAGCTGCCGGTCGCCCGCGACTTGCCACCGGCAGCCACGCTGTTGTCGCCGGTGGCTTTGGCCGCGCTGCCGAACGCATTGCCCGACGCACCCGTTGCCTGCGCACCATTGCCGACGGCGGTGGCATCGGCGCCGGCGGTGGTGCCGACACGTTCTGGTTGACCGTCATCGCCGATGATCGGCTGGTTGTACTGGTCGTAGGCCTGGCCCAGTCCACCGATGGCGACCCCGCCGTTGCCACTGGCACTGCTGTTGCGACCGATGGCGACGCTGTCATCGCCCACGGCGGAAGCACCCGCGCCCTGGGCGACGGCACCGGCGCCGATCGCGTTGCTGGACGAACCGGCGGCCACCGCACCCTCTCCCTCGGCAAACGCACCGGCATCGCTGCCGGCTTCCGGCTGGGCCTGGAAGTAATGGGCGGTGGTATCCGCGGTGCTGGCCACGGCGTCCAGCTGCGCCTTGTTCACTGCATCGGTGGCTTCACTGCCGGCAGCGACGCCGGTGATCTGCCGCTCGTTGCCGGCACTGCCCACGGCGACGCTGTTGTCACGGATGGCTTCAGAGTTCGCGCCCAGGGCGACACTGTTGGCGCCGCGCGCCGTGGCGTAGTAGCCGACCGCCGTGCTCTGCGCGCCGCTGGCCCAGGTCTGCGCGCCCAGCGCGCTGGCCCCTTCTCCGGGTGCGTAGGCGAAGTAGCCGATGGCCGTGGCTTCGGCGCCGGAGGCTTCGGTCAGGCTGCCGTTGGCCACGGTCCGGTCACCGCTGGCGATCGCGCCGGCACCCACAGCGGTGGCGGCTTCGCCGCTGGCCTGGGTCTGCACGAAGAAGCCCAGGCCGGGAATCAGGTCAGCCGGGCCACCCACGGCCACGCTGCTGGTGCCGGTCGCGTTGCTCTGGGTGCCGACTGCGGTGGCGTAGTCGCCGATGGCGTTGGCCACCGCGCCGAATGCGGAGGACTGCGCGCCGGCCGCATAGGCACCCACGCCATAGGCGGACGCAGCGAAGCCAGCCGCCTCTGCGCTGGCACCGACCGCAGTGCCGCCGACGCCGGCACTGGTCGCACCGGTCTCCACCGGCACGCCGCCGTTGGTGATGAGCGGATTGCCGTTCTCGTCCACGGCGGCGCCACCCACCGCGACGCTGCCAGGTCCTGCAGCCTGCGCGTTGTTGCCGAACGCGGCGCTGTTCTGTCCGGCGGCCAGGGCGTTGTTGCCGACCGCCGTGGCGTTCTGCGCGACCGCGGTGGCGCCGGCGCCGACTGCGGTGGTGCCATCGCCGAGCGCGTTGGCCGCTTCACCGGCAGCCAGCGCGTCATCGCCTGCGGCCAGCGCACCGGCGTCGCTGTTGCTGCTGCCGGTGGCCTGGAAACGCTTGGCCGTGGCATCGGCCACGGCCGCGACGTCCCGGAGTTGGCCGACATTGGCCGCATCGGTGTCTTCGGTACCCGCCGCGACACTGGTGATCTGCCGGGTCAGACCGTACTCGGCTGCGCCCACCGATACCGTATCGACCCGGTCGGCCAGCGAGCCGGCGCCCAGCGCCACACTGCCGGTGGCAACCGCTGCCGAGTTCGAACCCAGCGCGGTGCTGTATTCACCCACGGCGGTGCTGAACGCACCGACCGCGATCGATGCTTCATTGGCGGCCGTTGCGCCACGACCCACGGCGGTACTGCCCGGGCCCATGGCCACGGCTCCGCCACCGACCGCCGTTGCGCCGTCCGCACTGGCCTCGGACAACGCGCCCAGTGCGGTCGCTGCGCCGTTCTCGCTGGCCGCAACAGCGCTGGCACCGACGGCGGTATCTCCCAGTCCGAGCGCAACGGCACTCTGGCCGACGACGACGCTGGCATCACCGATGGCCAACGCGTTCTGGCCGAACGCACTGGCGCCCAGACCGGCGGCCACGGCCTGTGTGCCGACGGCCGTGGTGGCGTTGGCCAGCGACTGGCTGCCGCTGCCGACCGCAATCGCGCCCTGCCCTTCGATCTTCGCCGCGTCGCTGTCATCACCGGCGCCGTCGGCCTTGAAGTAGCGACTGCTCTGGGCTGTCGCTTCGGCCAACGCCGCCTGCGTGGCCCGCGCCTGTGCATCCAGCTGCGCCTTGTTCACCGCATCGGTTGCCTCGGTGCCAGCGGCGACGTGGGTCACCTGCCGTTCCTTGCCCGCATCACCGACGGCAACGGTATTGGCACGCGTTGCTTTCGAGCCGGCGCCCAGCGCCACGCTGTTGGCACCGGTTGCACGGCTGCCGGTGCCCACGGCGACCGCATTGGTGCCGGTGGCCGAGGCGCTGCCATCCACCAGGCACTTGTCGACGATCGAGCTGTTGAGCACCACGCAGTTGGCGTTGCCGCCGATCTCCACCGACTGTGCAGAGGCGACGCCGGTCATGCCCAATCCCAGTGCCAGCGCCAGTGCGGCAGCCAGTACAAAGGGCCTGGCCTGTGTCGCATCGCGGCGTTGGTCGACGACCCCGCCGCAACTGTCGGACGAGGCCAGTTCCGAGGCCACGACCAACTGACCCAGTGCTTTGTTCCAGACCTTGCGATAAATCCGATTCATCGGTACGGCTCCTGATTGGACTGGTTTTGGGCAAAGCAACGCCACCGCCGGACCTTCTGGTCCAACGTCCCCTGGGGGCGTTTATTCGCGTGATTTACTGCGGGGTATTGCCGAACGGCGCGCAGCGACAGAAAACCGAGCGCGTGCGCCAAGCGGTTACTGCGGGATGAATGGTTCTGAAACGGGGTTCAAGTGTTAACGGCAACTTTCCATATCGTCAAGACTTTGACACAGCAAATCACATTGCCGTGAAGCAGTTCACTTTTTCACGCGTTTATCAATCCATTTTGTTAGTTGCACGTGACGATTGTCTGGCGCATGGAAATGCATGTAACTCATGGTGGCGACAGGAGTTTCATCCGCGCAAAGAAAAACCCGCCGGCAATGCGGCGGGTTTTTCCATACGCATCGGCATCGACGCCTGCGCGAAGCGGTGCGCGATCAGCCGCACCACACCCGGGCATTGCGGAACATCCGCATCCACGGTGAATCACCCTGCCACTCGGCCGGCGCCCAGCTCAGATTGAGTGCGCGCGGGGTGCGCTCCGGATGCGGCATCATGATGGTGACGCGCCCGTCCGTGCTGGTCAGGCCAGTGATGCCATCCGGTGAGCCGTTCGGATTGAGCGGATACTGCTGAGCGATGGCACCGTTGCCATCGATGTAGCGCAGCGACACGCGCGCAGCGGCCTGGTCGACGGCGTTGTCGAACACCGCCTGGCCTTCGCCGTGCGCCACCGCCACCTGCAGGCGGGAACCGGCCATGCCACGCAGCAGGATCGACGGCGATTCCACTACTTCCAGCAGTGCGGTGCGGGCCTCGAACTGCTCGCTGGCATTGCGGCGGAACTGCGGCCAGTGTTCGGCGCCGGGGATGATGTCCTTCAGCTGGCTCATCATCTGGCAACCGTTGCATACGCCGAGGGCAAAGCTGTCCTGGCGCTCGAAGAACGCCGCAAAGGCATCGCGCAGCGCGCTGCGTTCCAGGATCGAGGTCGCCCAGCCACGGCCGGCACCCAGCACATCGCCGTAGCTGAAGCCGCCACAGGCGACCAGGCCGGTGAAGTCCTGCAGGGCCACGCGCCCCTCGATCAGGTCGCTCATGTGCACGTCGAACGCGCGGAAGCCTGCACGTTCGAAGGCATTGGCCATCTCGATCTGGCCGTTGACGCCCTGTTCGCGCAGTACCGCCACGCGCGGACGCGCACCGGTGCTGATGAACGGCGCCGCCACATCCTCGTTGAGGTCGAAGCTCAGCTTCGGCTTCAGGCCCGGTGCGTTGAACGCGCGGGCGACATCGCGCTCGGCATCGGCGCTGGCCGGATTGTCGCGACGCTTCTGCATGGCATGGGTGACCGACCACCACGCATCGAACAGCTGCTCCCAGCGCCACTCGGCCAGGTTCTCGCCTGCCAGCGATACGCGCACCACCGGTGCGGTGGTCGGCCTGGCGATGCGCTGCGCGCATTCGGTAAGGGCGTGGCGCTCGACCAGGTCGGCAAAAGCGGCGCGATCTTCGCGGGCAATCTGCACCACCGCACCCAGTTCCTCATTGAACAGGCTGCGGAACGGGTCATCGCCCCACGCGTCGAGGGCGATATCCAGGCCCAGGCGCGAGGTGAACGCCATTTCGCACAGCGCGGCGAACGCGCCGCCGTCGCTGCGGTCATGGTACGCACGCAGCAGGCCGGACTGGCGCGCATCCCGGATCAGTTCGAAGAAGGCACGCAGGCGCTGCGGGTCGTCCAGGTCCGGCGCGGCACCGGCGAAGGCCGGCAGTTCGCTGTGGTCGGCGTGCACCTGCGCCAGGATCGAGCCGCCCAGGCGCTGCTTGCCGGCACCGAGACCGATCAGCCACAGCTCGCTGTCGACGTCGCGATCAAGCAGAGGCGTCAGCTGCTGGCGCACATCGGCAACCGGCGCGAACGCCGAGATCACCAGCGACACCGGCGACACGCTCTTGTGTGCCTCGCCCTGGTCATGCCACTGCGCCTGCATGGACAGCGAGTCCTTGCCGACCGGGATGCTGATGTCCAGCTGCGGGCACAGTTCCATGCCCACGGCCTTCACTGCGTCGTACAGCAGCGCGTCTTCGCCCGGATGGCCGGCAGCAGCCATCCAGTTCGCCGACAGCTTGATGCCATCCAGCGCATCCACCGGGGCCGCGCACAGGTTGGTCAGCGCTTCGCCCACGGCCATGCGCGCCGACGCCGCGGCGTCGAGCAGGGCCAGCGGCGTGCGCTCGCCGATCGACATCGCCTCACCGGCCACGCCATCGAAATCAGCCAGGGTGATGGCTACGTCGGCCACCGGCAGCTGCCACGGGCCGACCATCTGCTCGCGGGCGGTCAGGCCGCCGACGCTGCGGTCACCGATGGTGACCAGGAAGTTCTTCGAGGCGACGGTCGGGTGCGCCAGCACGCGCAGGCCGGCTTCCTGCAGATCCAGGCCACCGGTCTTCAGCGCCGGCCAGCGCGGTGCCGGCGGGTGCGCCGTGTCGCGGTGCATTTTCGGCGGCTTGCCGAACAGCACGTCCATCGGCAGGTCGATCGGTGCGTCGGCGGGAACATGGCCCGGCACCGCGCCGTACGCCACCACCAGATGCTCCTCGGCGGTCGCCACGCCCACGGCGGCGAACGGGCAGCGCTCGCGCGCGCACAGCGCGGCAAACTCGGCCAGTCGCTCCTGCGCGACGCCAAGCACGTAGCGCTCCTGCGATTCGTTGCACCACAGCTGCATCGGCGACAACGACGGATCGTCGGTGGGCACCTTGCCCAGATCGATGATGCCGCCCACGTTCGAATCGTGCAGCAGCTCGGGAATCGCGTTGGACAGACCACCGGCACCGACGTCATGGAAGAACTTGATCGGGTTGTCGGCACCCATCGCCACGCAGCGGTCGATGACCTCCTGGCAGCGGCGCTCCATCTCCGGGTTGTCGCGCTGCACGCTGGCGAAATCCAGGTCTTCGGCGCTTTCACCGGAGGCCACCGAGCTGGCCGCACCGCCACCCAGGCCGATCAGCATCGCCGGACCGCCGAGCACGATGACCGCATCACCGGCCTGCAGCGGGATCTTGTCGACCTGGATACGGTCGATCGCACCGAGGCCGCCGGCCAGCATGATCGGCTTGTCGTACGCACGGACCAGGTCAGCGCCTTCAGGCAGCTCGAAGCTGCGGAAGTAACCGAGCAGATTCGGGCGGCCGAACTCATTGTTGAACGCAGCGCCGCCGAGCGGGCCGTCGGTCATGATCTCCAGCGCCGGGGCCATGCGCGGGTTCAGCGCGCGCGGCGCTTCCCACGGCTGCGGCAGCTCGGGGATGCGCAGGTGCGAGACCGAGAAGCCGGTCAGGCCGGCCTTCGGCTTGCCGCCGCGGCCGGTTGCGCCTTCGTCGCGGATTTCGCCACCGGCACCGGTGGACGCCCCCGGGAACGGCGCGATCGCGGTCGGGTGATTGTGGGTTTCGACCTTGATCTGGAAGGCGCTGGGCACCTGCGGCTCGCGGCGGTACTCGCCACTGGCCGGATCCGGACGGTAACGCGACGCCGGATGGCCTTCGATCACCGCAGCGTTGTCGCTGTACGCGCTCAGGGTGTGCTGCGGCGTCTGCTGGTGGGTGTTCTTGATCATGCGGAACAGCGAGCGTTCCTGCGCCTGCCCGTCGATGGTCCAGCTGGCGTTGAAGATCTTGTGCCGGCAGTGTTCGGAATTGGCCTGCGCGAACATCATCAGTTCCACGTCAGACGGGGAGCGCCCCAGTGCGGTGAAGCGCTCGCGCAGGTAGTCGATCTCGTCCTGGGCCATGGCCAAGCCAAGGCGCTGGTTGGCGGCTTCCAGCTGCGCCACCGGAACGCGCTCCAGTTCACCGCGGGCCGGCGCCGAGAACAGGGCCTGGCCCTGCTCGACGTGGTCCAGCACCGACTGCGTCATCGGGTCGTGCAGCACCTTCACCAGCGACTGCTGGGTAGCGGCATCGTCCGGCCAGCCCAGCACGTCGATACGCAGGCCGCGCTCGACCCGGCTGACCGGCTGACCGGCCCCGCGGACCAGTTCGGTGGCCTTGCTCGACCACGGCGACAACGTTCCCAGACGCGGCACCACGATGCGGCTGACGGCCCCTTCGGCGACCGTCCCGGCCTGCGGCTGTGCTTCCAGGATGCGGCACAGGGTGGCCTGATCGGGCACGGCCGAGCCTTCCGGCTGCACGAAGTAGACGTGCCAGGCACCACTGATGCGCAGGGAGGGAGCGATGGACTGCAGGCGGGATTCAAGACGTTCGCGGCGGAACGGCGACAGGGCGGGCGCGCCCTCGAGGACCATCATGTCCGGGGAACCGTAGTTGGGAAACGGGCCCGATATTGTACCGGAAGCGGGGGATGGGCTTGGGCCGGGCTGCGCCCGGCACCCGCCGAAGCCAGGACAACGGCAACGGCCAAAGCGAAAGCTGGGTTCCGATGGGATGGCGGGGGGGGGGGGGGGGGGGGGGGGGGGGGGGGGGGGGGCGGCGGGGGGGGGGGGGGGGGGCGGCGGCACCGCCCGCCCCCCCCCCCCCCCCGCCCAACCCCCACAAATCCGCTGTAAGCGACCAACCCCCCAGCCACGAAGGGGCTCCGCCGTTGGCCGCCGACCGCGCGCCAGCGCGTTCCGCCCGAATCCCGGAACCATGCGCTTGCTCGCGGATGCTTCGCGGCAGTGCCGGCCGCTGGCCGGCAACCAGGAAATCTCGGGAATCGGGCAGTGAAGAGCGAAGCGACCGGCTCTTGCTTTTGATTTTGTTCTGTCTTTCGTGGCTGGCAGCCGCAGGAACCTGTCCGTGGCCGGGTGGGTGGGCTGCGCAGGGGCGTAAGCGCCATGGATGGCGCGCCCGAGCCTACAGGGACGTATTCACGGCGTCCCCTGCGCAACCCACCCTCCCGGCCCAAACGAAGGAAATCCGCAGCTCTCCGCGGCCACCCCGAGGGGCTTCGCCGTTGGCTGGACAATCAGATACCCCGTAAACGAAAACGCCCCGGCGCAGGGCCAGGGCGTTGTCGTGCGTCAGGTCAGGCAGGAATCAGAACTCCTGCCAGTCTCCGTCGGCCAGTTCCGCGGCCATCGGGCGACCCCCGCTGCTGCGGCGGGCCGGCGGTGCAGCCGGCGCCGGGGCGGCGGGTGCAGCGCTGCGCGGGGCGGGGGCGGCGACGCGGGGCGCGACCACGGTTTCGGCTTCATCGAGCACGAAGATGGAAACCGCTTCACTCAGATGGCCTGCCTGTTCCTCCATGGCCCGCGCAGCGGCGGTGGCTTCCTCCACCAGCGCGGCATTCTGCTGGGTGGTCTCGTCCATCTGCACCACGGTCTGGTTGACCTGCTCGATGCCGGCGCTCTGTTCCTGCGAGGCCGCGGAAATCTCGGCCATGATGTCGGTCACGCGCTGCACCGAGGCGACGATCTCGCCCATGGTGGCGCCGGCCTTGTGCACCAGCGCAGAACCATCGGCGACCTTGCCCACCGAGTCGTCGATCAGGCCTTTGATCTCCTTGGCGGCGGCGGCCGAGCGCTGGGCGAGGGTGCGCACTTCGCTGGCGACCACGGCAAAGCCGCGGCCCTGTTCACCGGCACGGGCGGCCTCGACCGCGGCGTTGAGGGCCAGGATGTTGGTCTGGAAGGCGATGCCGTCGATGACGCTGATGATCTCGGCGATCTTCTTCGAGGAAGCTTCGATGGCGGACATGGTGGTGACCACCTGGCCGACCACTTCGCCGCCCTGGGAGGCGACGCCATGGGCACCGATGGCGAGCTGGTTGGCCTGGCGGGCGTGCTCGGCGTTCTGGCGCACGGTGGAGGTCAGCTCCTCCATCGAGGCGGCAGTTTCTTCCAGGTTGGCGGCCTGCTGTTCGGTACGGCGCGACAGGTCGTTGTTGCCGGAGGCGATCTCGCCGGCGGCAGTACTGATTGCCCGGCTGGACTGCTTGATGCGGGTGACGATCTCGCTCAGCTGCGCGGCAGTGGCATTGGCATCGTCACGCATGCGAGCGAATACGCCCTGGTAGTCGCCATGCATGCGCACGGTGAGGTCACCCTGCGACAGCGCGGCGAGCAGGCCGGAAATCTGTTCGATGCTGCCGGCGTTGGCGTCGAGCAGGCCGTTGATCTGCTGGGCCAGCTGCAGGAAGAAGCCTTCCTTGTCGCTGGTTTCGATCCGGCCGGACAGATCGCCGGCGGCGGCGCGGGCGATCACCCGGGCCACTTCGGCCTCGACCTGCGCTTCCTGGGTACGGTCACGCCATTCCACCACGCAGCCGACGGTGTCGCCGTCCTCGTTGCGGATGGTCGACACGACCTGGGCGAACTGGGCATCGCCGTACTGCATCGGGCGACGGGCCACGCCGTGCTGCTTGAGGTTCGCCAGCAGGGACGGGTCCATCTCGCCACGGTGTTCCAGCACCGTGACCGGCTTGCCGATCAGCGAGTCCTGCGCATCGAAGTCAGGCAGGTCGCGGCGCACATCGTCCTGGTACTGGCTCAACGTCTGCTGCAGGGCACGGTTGCTGTAGACGATGGTGTTGTTGGCATCGGTCAGGTAGACGCCGGTCGAACTGTAGTCCAGCGCGGTCCGGATACGCAGGTTCTCGCGGGCGATGGCCTGGTCGGTCTCGATGCGCTCACGCAGATCACGCTGCATGCGCTGCATGGCCTGCATCAGTTCGCCCACTTCATCCTGGCGGCTGACATCGATGTGACCGTCGAGCTTGCCGCCGGCGACATCATTGGCCACCGAGACGGCACCACGCACGCTGCCGACGAGGGCGCGGGCGAACAGCCACACCAGCACCAGGCCGAGTGCGGCGCCACCCAGCAGGGCGATCACGGTCAGGACGGACGAAGCGGCATAGGTGGATTCGGCCTGTTCGCGCGAGGCGCGTGCGAGGCGGTTGTCTTCGGCAATCAGGGCTTCCAGCGCCGCGGCGGCCTTGCGGTGCTTGGTGCGGGTCTCGCCGACGAAGGTATCGATGGCGTCGTCCGGCAGGTCCAGTTCCAGCATCTCGGTGACGCTGTCGTAGGAGGCCAGGGCGTCCTTCCAGTCCTTGGCGAAGGTGTCGAACAGCTTCTTCTGCTGGGCGTTGTCCACCAGCTTCGGATAGTCCTTGATGGAACTGTCCATGCTGGTACGCAGCGCTGCAGCCTGCTTGCGCGCGTCGGCCTTGACGTCATCGCTGGCACGGATCAGCTGCTGGTAGGCACTGTTGCGGTACTCGCCGAGCATGCCGCGCATCTCGCCGGCCAGGCGGATGCTTTCCATGCGCGAACCGGCCAACTCGGTGGTGACGTTGTTCAGCGAATGCAGGCCACGATAGGCGACGATGCCCTGCAGCAGCATCACCAGCAGGATGACGCCGAAGGTCACCATCAGCTTCGGCATCAGTTTCAGGTTGTTGATCCAAGGCATGGGCGTTGCGATCTCCTAAGGCAGACGCGCACGGGCATCGGGCCCGGTTGCGGCGGCGGCCACGCCGGCACCAGGACCGGCGTGACTGCGACGGACAGCGGATTACTTGATGTTGGCCAGCTTCAGGCCGGCCGGCGAGCTGACTTCGATCTCGGCGCGCGAGGCATCGCGCTGGATCTTGCCGATCACGCACACGGTCTTGCCTTCCAGCGTTTCCAGCGGGAACGAGAACTTGCTGCGGTTTTCACCGGCGATGCGCGCCGAGAAGGTGTGGCGCGGGAAGGCGCCGCCCATGTACAGGAACGTCGGCTGGCCTTCGGAACCTTCGGCGAAGCGGGCCTTCTCGACCTTGCCGCAGACCATGCCGTCCTTGCCCACCGAGCGCGGGGCCAGTTCCGGCGGGATCATGTCCGAGGACTGGGCGAGGGCGGACGACGCGGTGGTGGCCAGGGCGGCAGCCGAAACGAGCGCGAGCAGGGACTTCATCGGGGTGGTTCTCCGGGAGGGTGATGGTTTTTTGCCGGTGGTACGCGTTCCCGCGCGGCCGGCCTCTGTCCCCCTATCGGCACCGCCGCAGGGAACTGAAGGGTTTCGTGACAGCAACGTGAAGCGGTACGCAGACTCAGGCGGCGGCGTCCTCGAGCAGGGCCGGCTGGCCCATGTCCGCGCTGTCCAGCAGGGTCTCGATGTCCAGCAGGATCAGCATGCGGTCGTCCTGGGTGCCGATGCCCGAGATGAACCGGGTATCGACCGCAGCGCCGAATTCAGGGGTCGGGCGGATCTGTTCGGACGACAGCGGGATGACGTCCGAGACGCTGTCCACCACGATGCCGACCACACGGTCATCGACATTGAGCACGATCATCACGGTAAAGGCGTCGTAGCGCGCGTTCTCCAGGCGCAGCTTCAGGCGCAGGTCGATCACCGGCACGATGGTTCCGCGCAGGTTGATTACGCCCTTGATGTAATCCGGTGCGTCCGGCACCCGGGTGACGGCATCGTAGCCGCGGATTTCCTGCACCTTGAGGATATCCACGCCGTAATGCTCGGCGCCGAGCGTGAAGCTGAGGAATTCGCCGCCGGCGCTGGCGGCGGAGCGGGTCTGGTCGTTCATCGAGGGGTCCTGGTTCTGCCGGAAGTCCCGGTGTCAGGCTCGATATCGGCCCCGCGCGGGGGGACTTTAGGCAGGGCCGTGACAGGACATTCCCGTCTGGTGAGGACCGGATGGCGCCAGGCCACGGCCGGCGCCAGCTACATCTCTCCGTTCCGGCGTGCCTTGCGCTGACGGTCGATCCGGAAGATGTAGCGCTGGATGGCGCTGTCGCCACCGCGAGGCAGACTGTCGAAGCGCATCCCCACGCGCTTGATTTCGGTTCCGTTGGGCTGGCGCTGCGGCAGCAGGTTGCAGACCACCAGTTCGATATCCAGATCCGGCCCATCCGACAGCGACAGCACCGCCGCGTAGCGCTGCTGCAGGCCGAACACGGCGCAGTCGCTGGGCACCGCGACGGCAAGGCCACCGCCGCTGATGTCCACCACGCGCATCGACAACGCCTCGGGGCGTCCGTCCGCAGCCGGCAGCAGCAGCTGGGGCGAGTCGGTGATGGGGGTCTCCAGCCGGTACAGTTCGCGCCGCTGCAGATGCATCAGTTCCTCTGGCAGCGCAGCGCGGAAGGCGACGTGGCCGTCGTTGTCCACGCGCTGCAGCCCCTGCAGACGGAAGCGCACCAGCACGCGCTCAAGCTGGGCGAAACACAGCACATGATCGGCCTGCTCGGCTGCCCGGTTGGACGCCTCCTGCGGGCTGCCATCGATCAGCAGCACGTCCTCGTCTTCGTCCAGTTCCAACAGCGCGGTCGGGAACGAGCGATCGCGGCCGTCGATATGCGCGTTTATCAGGGAGCGCTGCTCGATCAGCGAGCGCAGCAGCTGCCGCAGCTGGCGCGGATTACGGACCAGGAAGCGTTCATCCGCGGCGTCGGCCGCATGGACATCGTGCACTGCTGTGTCGTTGCCGTCGGACATGGAATCTGTGGTCAGGGGCGGGCGCCTGCGCGCGCCGGCGCGTGGCTCGATGGGGATATCGGCCACCGCGCCGGATTATGAAGTGTGAGTTTCATCACCTTCCATCGGCCGGGCCGGGATCGAAGGAATGGGCCGAAGGCATCATTCCTCGATACCGGCGATCTGCCGCACACGCTGCATCACCGCCGGATTGTCGTCCCCTCCGTGCAGGTGGAAGCGCGCTACCGCGGCCGCCAGCAGCTGTGCCTGTTCGGCCATGCCGTGGGTGGCCGCGGTGGACGCCTCCACCAGCGTGGCGTTCTGGCGGGTGCTGGCGTCCATCTGCGCGATGCTCTGGTTCACCTGCTCGATGCCCATGCTCTGTTCCTGCGAGGCGGAGGAGATCTCGCCCATGATCTGGTTCACCTGCTGCACCGCGGCCACGACCCGCTGCATGGTGCTGCCGGCCTGTTGCACCAGTGCGGCGCCATCGCTGACCTTGCCGACAGAGGCGTCGATCAGGCCCTTGATCTCCTTGGCAGCACCCGCCGAGCGTTGGGCGAGGGTGCGCACTTCGCTGGCGACCACGGCAAAGCCGCGGCCCTGCTCACCGGCACGGGCGGCTTCGACCGCGGCATTGAGGGCCAGGATGTTGGTCTGGAAGGCGATGCCGTCGATGACGCTGATGATCTCGGCGATCTTCTTCGAGGAGGCTTCAATGGCGGACATGGTGGTGACCACCTGGCCG